>CALCTW010000001.1 GCA_937907055.1 uncultured Clostridia bacterium
GTCCGAATCTGATCTTTCCATCCAGAAAAGCCCACGCTGCCACTTCGTTGGCTGCATTCAGGATACAGGGAGCAGCGCCGCCCGCGTTCAGCACTTCATACGTGAGCCGGATCGCCGGGAACTTATCAAGATCTGGTTCAAAGAATTCAAGATTTTTAAGCAGATTGAAATCCAGGCGTCTGACGCCCGTTGCCATTCTGTCCGGATAGGTCATCGCGTACAGGATCGGCACCCGCATATCGGGGGCGCCGAGTTGGGCCTTGACCGCTCCGTCTTCAAATTCGACCATGGAATGAATGATGCTCTGCGGATGCACCGCGACCTGGATCTGCTCAGGCTGTACGCCGAAAAGCCATTTTGCTTCGATAATTTCAAGCGCCTTATTAAACATGCTTGCCGAGTCGATCGTGATCTTCTGCCCCATGTTCCATGTCGGATGTCCGAGCGCCTGCTCCACAGTAGCGTTCATGATGCGTTCCTTATCCCATGTACGGAAAGGCCCGCCGGAGGCAGTAAGCCAGATACGATAGATGGGATTCTGCTCTTCGCCGTGAATACATTGCCAGATTGCGCTGTGCTCGCTGTCAACGGGAAGAAGTGTTTCTCCGTTTTCGTCGCTTTGGCAAAGCTGCATGACAAGTTCGCCGCCGGATACGAGCGTTTCCTTATTGGCAAGCAGCACCTTTTTACCGGCTTTACGGGCCGCGACTACGGATTTCAGACCGACAACCCCCACAACAGCAGCAACTACGCTGTCTGCTTCCGGTACCGTTGCAAGGATCTCAAGCGCGTCAGGGCCAAAGTACCATTCACGATCCTTAAGATCATCCGGAATCTCTGTTTCGCCGCCCGTGAGCGCCAGTACTCTCGCGCCGGTCTCACGCGCCTGTTCGAATAACAGTGCGCTGTTTTTGTGCGCGCAAAGAGCCACGATCTGATATTGATCCGGATGCAGTTTTGCGACCTGAAGCGTTTGTTTGCCGATCGAACCCGTACAACCAAGGACAGACAACTTTCTCATGTATAAACCTCACATGCGAATGCAGTTCACATAGATATAAACGCATACCGTAGCCCAGTAAACAGAATCCAGCCGGTCCATCGCGCCGCCGTGTCCCGGGAAGATAGAGCCATAATCCTTCACACCGCAGGTACGTTTGATAATAGAAGCGAACAGATCTCCGGTCTGCCCCGCGATCCCTGCGATAAAGCCAAGAAGAATAAAGTGCCAGATCGGCTGCATTTCTTCAAGGAATGCGCTGAAAATCAGATAGATCACAACTGAGATAATAATGCTGCCAAAGAGACCTGCAACAGCGCCTTCCACTGTCTTATTCGGACTGACTTCCGGACAAAGCTTTCTTCTGCCAAAGAATTTGCCGATAAAATAAGCCATCACGTCGCCGAACAGCGGGATCGCAAAAGCCAGAATCATCAGCATCAGGCTGAAAACACGCGGTTGTTCAAGCCATGTGTATCCCATACCGATCCGGCTGAGCCCCAGCATACAGCATCCGGGAAGCAAAACAGCCACCAGCGGAAGAAGACTCATCTGGATATCAATCAGCCTGGGCTTTGAGCGCAGCATGACCATCAGCGTGATCAGAAGCACAGCGCCGCACACCACAACCAGTGTCGGCATAATAGAAGGCTTGATCTCCATAAAAAGCGGAACGCTCACAAACACAGCAAGCCACACCGGCCATTCAACACACTTATATTCGCTTTGCCGGATCACCTTAAAGATCTCATAAACAGAAAGGCAGAGCATCAGCGCGTAAAGAACAGCAAAAAGATATCCGCCGACATACAGCACTCCGCCGAGCATAACAGCAAGTGTCAGACCGGTGATAATCCTGGCTTTCATTTATTCCTTCCTCCGAATCTTCTGTCACGGCGCATATAGTCATCAAGCGCCCGGTGATAGTGTTCCAGTGAAAAATCCGGCCACAGAACCTCAGGGAACGTGAACTCCGCATAAGCGCACTGATACAACAGGAAATTACTGAGTCGCTGTTCCCCGCTTGTCCGAATCACAAGATCAACATCCGGCAAACCAGCTGTGTAGAGATGATCGGATATAAGTGTTTCACTGATGTCGTCAGGCATCAGTTCACCGCTTCTCACCTTTTCAGCAATTCTCTTCGTTGCAAGAGCGATCTCCGCTCTCGAACCGTAATTAATCGCGATATTCAGCTTAAGCCCGGTATTATCGCGTGTACGCTCTTCAGCGCTGATCAAAGCCTGCTGCTGCGGAAGCGGAAGCGCGCTCTTTTCGCCCAGGATGAGGATCCGCACATTCTTCTCATCCAGTTCATCGATCTCTGAAAGAAAAAACTCCAGCAAAAGCCCCATGAGCGCGTTGACTTCTTCAGGATCACGCTTCCAGTTTTCTGTTGAAAAAGCGTAAAGTGTCAAAGCCTGAATACCGATATCACTGCTTTCACGAATGATATCGCGCAATGTCTCAACGCCCTTCCTGTGTCCGAGAGCGACTTTTAGTTTATTCTTTTTTGCCCAGCGCCCGTTACCGTCCATGATGATGGCTACATGTGCCGGGAGATTCCGTTCACTCATGACTTTCCTCTTTGGGCAAACCCGTCAGAAACTCAGCACAGATCAGAATATTTTCTCTCTGCGCCACGACGCGCAATTCACCGTTTCTGCTGTTTTGCTCTTCTATATGTTTTTTAGGGGCAGATGTGATGATCATCTGCCCCTCAATGCCATTTTCCTTCAGTTTTTCAAGCGCGACGCTGAGCGGAAAACCAAGGACGTCGATCATCAGACTTCCATGATCTCCTTTTCTTTATCAGCGCTGATCTTGTCGATTTCTTTAATGATGTTGTCGGTCGCCTTCTGCATCTCATCTTCAGCCTTACGCTGATCATCTTCCGTGATAACAGAATCCTTCTTCAGCTTCTTGATCTGTTCCATCGCGTCACGGCGGGCATTGCGCACAGCAACCTTCGCGTCTTCAGCGCCCTTCTTTACCAGCTTGGTCAGATCACGGCGGCGTTCTTCATTCAACTCAGGAACGACCAGACGAATCGCCTTGCCGTCGTTGGAGGGGTTGAGGCCCAAATCGCTCTTCTGGATTGCTTTTTCCACGAGCGGAATGGCCTTCGTATCCCAAAGATTGATCGTCAGCAGACGCGGTTCGGGAGAAATGATATTACCCATCTGCTTCAGTGGAGTGGGAGTACCATAATAGTCGACCATGATCTTATCAAGAATCTGCGGATTGGCACGGCCGGCGCGCAGGGACAGCATATCACGCTTGTAAAAATCCACGGTGCTCTTCATCTTTTCTTTCGCACCATCGATGACCTTCTTATACATGTCATTATCCTCCTTAGTTATACATCACATGGCTATATTGTACTTAAATTTTGATATTATGGCAAGTGTTTTTTTCATTGGTTTACAACTTGCTCACTGACGCGGATTCTTACATCTTACTGCCGTAATAATCCATATCAAAGCGTATCACGCACATATACGCGGGATCTATTGACGTGGCGTAATCCTGGATCTCTTTGCGCAAGCCTTCCTTGTCTTTGATTCTTGGATCTACAAGCACATCGAATATGAGGTTTACGCGCTTTTCACCCGGCACTCTTCTGAAATCATGCATACTGAGTGGAATCTCTCTGGATTCAAGATAATTCTTGATCTTCAGTTTGATCTCTTCCGTCTCCTTATCATTTGAGATGACCGGATCCATATGGATGCAGATCGGAATATTCAGTTCATCAAGGATCTGAGATTCTATTCTGTCTATCATCTCATGGATCTCAATGATATCCCCTTCAGCCGGTACTTCCACATGCACGCTCGCCATACAACGTCCGGGACCGTAATCGTGTAGAACAAAATCATGGATCCCCACAACACCTTCTGTCGACTTGATCCTCTTAATGATCTCTGCGCCGAGTTCATAATCCGGTTTACCGCCCAGCAGTTTATTGATCATTTCCCACAGGACTTCCACCCCGGCTTTCAGAACCAGCAGGCTGACAAGGATACCCATATATCCATCCAGATTGACCCCGAAGATCATGAGGATCACGGCAGAAAGAAGAACTGCGCTTGTTGAAAGAACATCGCCGAAGCTGTCTTTGGAAGCAGCCGTCATCGTCGGATTATCTGTGGTCTTACCAATGTAACCATACAGCCGCCAAAGGAAGCATTTCATCACGATGCCCAGTACTAAAAAGATGATCGTAACGGCCGAAAAGCCGGGGATCTCGCTACTCAGAATGCTATCGATCGAGGAACGAAAAAGGCTGACAGCGAAAAGAATGATAATAACACCCACGCTGAGCGCGCCGAGGTATTCAACTCTTCCGTGACCAAACGGATGCTCAGCATCGTAAGGCTTTTTCGCGATGCGGACGGTGATCAAGGCCACCAGAGAACCTCCGGCGTCCGAAAGATTATTCAGACCGTCACCCAGGATCGCGACAGAAGCCGAAATCAGACCGATCACGATCTTCATCGCGGCAAGCAGAAGATTCACGCACAAACCCGTTAAGGATCCGAGCATTCCTGCCTTCTCGTGCATTTCCTGTCTTGTGAGGCTGTCCTTTTCTTTAATAAACAGATCACAATACTTTTTACCTAACATATTGCCTCCTAAAAAAGGCACCGAGCATTTCGCATCGGCGCCTTCTGAACGATACAGATTATTCGATCGTGATACACTTGGCGACACAGACACTCGCGCATTCGCCGCAACGTGTGCACTTATCGGTATCAATATGAGCAAAGCCATCCACTACATGAACAGCGTCATACTTACAGGTCTTTTCGCACCGCATACAGCCGATACATGCTTTCATGCAGGCTTCACGGGCAAGACGGCCTGTATCGCTGTTCTGGCAGCGGACCAGAACGGTCGCGTCCTGCGGCTTTAACTGGATGACACCGCGCGGGCAAGCATTCACACAGTTACCGCAGGCAGTGCACTTGTCCTGATCGATCTGTGCCAGACCATGCACGATCGTGATCGCGCCAAACTTACATACTCTGCTGCAGTCTCCCAGTCCAACGCAGGAGAATCGGCAGTTCTTGGGGCCGCCCGCCATAGAAGCGGCCATACGGCAGCTTTCATATCCATCATAGATATAACGTTCACGGGTAATACCGCACTCACCCTGACAGAGAACGCGGGCTACCATGGGTTCTTTTTCAGTGATCTCACTGCCCATGATCTCGGCGATCTTTGCTGCCACCTTGCTGCCGCCCGCCGCGCAACCGTCAACAGGCGCCTTACCGTCTACAACAGCCTGAGCAAAACCGTCACAGCCGGGGAAACCGCAGGCGCCGCAGTTCGCGCCCGCAAGGCAGTCGCGTACTTTTTCCACGCGTTCATCAACATCCACATGGAACTTCTTACTTGCGATCGTAAGTACGATACCAAAGCCAAGTCCAAGAACACCCAGTACAAGGACGGCAAAGACAATGTTCATATAATCCATTTTTCTGCCTCCTTATTTGACAAGGCCGGAGAAGCCCATGAACACGATCGCCATCAGACCGGCGGTGATCAGGCTGCTCGGAAATCCCTTGAAGCACTTGGGAATGTCGGAAGATTCCAGGCGTTCGCGTACACCGGCCATCAATACGATGGCAAGCAGGAAACCAACGCCTCCGAAAACACCATTGAGAACACTCTCAAGAAGATTGTAGGCATACTTCACGTTGTTCAGCGTAACACCCAGCACTGCGCAGTTTGTCGTGATCAGGGGCAGGTAAATACCCAACGCGGAATAAAGAGAAGGCATGCTCTTCTTCATGAACATTTCCACCAGCTGCACCAGCGCCGCGATCACCAGAATGAATGCGATCGTCTGCATATAGCTGAGGCCGATCGCGTTGAGCAGCAAATTAACAAAATAGGTGATCAGACTGGCCAGACCCATGACGAAGGTCACAGCGATACCCATGCCCGACGCGGTCTCGATCTTAGAGGAAACCCCAAGGAACGGGCAGCAGCCCAGGAACTGCGAGAAAATGAAGTTGTTGCAAAGTACACAGTTGACAAGGAACAGCATCATTGTACCGACAGAGGTGATATTCACAACAACACCTCCTTCTCGATCTTGTTGGAGGAACGGATCTTTTCCGTGATGGCATTAATAATGCCGAGAAGCAGTCCGTATGTGATAAAACCGCCGGGAGCCAGTACGAACAGGAGCATGGGGCTGGCGGCATAACCTTCGCCAAGGATATTGAGCCCAAATACGCATCCGGTACCGAGAAGCTCACGAACAATACCGATCAGGGTGAGTGAGAGGGTAAAGCCAAGGCCCATGCCCAGTCCATCGACCGCGGAAGAAAGAACCGCGTTCCTGCTGGCGAAGGACTCCGCGCGCGCAAGAATAATGCAGTTAACGACGATCAGCGGAATGAAGATTCCAAGACTGTCATACAGCGCGGGGACAAATGCCTGCATCAGCATCTGGATCATTGTAACAAATGTACAGATAACAACAATAAAGCAGGGAATGCGCACTTTGGCCGGGATCACTTTTCTGAGCAGTGAGATAACAACATTGGAACCGATCAGAACGAAAGTGGCCGCGAGACCCATACCCACACCATTCATTGCCTGCGACGTGATGGCGATCGTAGGACAGGTGCCAAGAACCAGGCGGAAGGTTGGGTTTTCATTCAAAATACCGTTTACGAAAACGCCTCTGAGCGAAGTTTTGTTATCAGCCATTCTTTTTCACCTCCCCGTAAATTCTGCGCTTGGTCACACGGTCGATCAAAGGTGTGCAGACATTCATCATCATGATCGCGAAGGTGACACCTTCGGGATAATCCGCGAAGCAGCGGATCAAAGTAACGATCAAGCCGCATCCGATCGCGTAAATGATACGTCCCTTCACAAGCATGGGGTTTGTCACATAATCCGTCGCCATGAATACAGCACCGAACATCACGCCGCCGCTCAGGATCGACACGAGCGGGTCATTTCCGAAGATCCAGCTGAACAGCGCGACTGTTCCGACAAAGAATACCGGAATGTGCCACTTGATGACACCGGTCACCAGAAGGATGAGGAAACCGAGCAGTATCGCGACCTTACAGGTCTCGCCCATGGTTCCCGGAATATTACCGAGGAAAAGATCCAGCGTTGTCCAACCCGTGTTTCCTCCGATCCCCGCAGCAAGCGGTGTAGCACTTGTGACAGCGTCAACAGAGAAGGGCGCGGATGTAAAGAAGGTACGGCAAGGCAACACATAACTGGTCATGATCGCGGGCCAGCTGACAAGCAGAACTGCTCTCGCGGTAATGGCAGGATTCAGGAAGTTATGTCCGATACCGCCAAACAACTGCTTGACCAGAATGATGGCGAAGATGCCACCGACGATCGGCGTCCAGAAAGGAGCGTTGGAAGGCAGATTCAGGCCGAGAATAACACCGGTAACCGCAGCGGAAAGATCGCCGATACGGACAGGTTTCTTCATCAGCCTCTGCCATGCGTACTCAGAAGCGACGCATGTCACCGTGCTGATGGCGATCAGCAGAGCGGCATTCAGCCCATAAAGATAAACAGCAGCAGCCACGCAGGGCACCAAAGCGATCAACACATTGCGCATGATATCCTGTGTATCATGGGATGTATGGATGTGCGGGCCGGGAGACAGACGCAGATTCATACGATCAAATCCTCCTTATGTTGATAAGTTCTTTGGCATTACGGAAAGAAGCAACCAGCCAACGGCGTGCCGGACATACATAGGCACAGCTTCCGCACAGCATACAATCCATCAGATGCGCATCCTTCGCGCCCTTCAGATCGTTCCGGTCACAGAGATTCTTCAGTCGGAAGGGATCCAAACCCATGGGGCACGCCTGTACGCATTTGCCGCAGCGAATGCAGGCAGTTTCCTGAAGCGATTTCGCCTGCTGATATTCGACCGCCACAATACCGCCGCATCCCTTTGTGGTAGCAACCGTATCATTGGGCGCGCACATACCTGTCATTGTACCGCCGGAGATAATCTTACCTACATAGTCGCTGTAACCGCCGCAGGCGCCGATGGCATCCTGATAGACGGTACCGATACGCAGCCGCAGGTTGTCCGGCTCACGCACACAGCCGGTGATCGTAACAATACGTTCTACGACCGGTTTGCCGCGAATCACAGCATCCGCGATCGCGGCAGCGGTAGAAACATTGATGACCGCGACATGCACATCCATCGGTAGTTTTCCGGAAGGCACCTCTCTGCCTGTGACCGCGCGGATCAACTGTTTTTCACCGCCCTGCGGATATTTCGCGCGCAGGATCGCGACCTTCACACCATCGCGTCCATACGCGGCCTTACTGACCACTTCGATCGCGTCCATCTTGTTATCTTCGATCGCGATGATGCCCTGCTTTACGTTCAGAGCACGCATGACCGCGCGCAGACCATCCACGATACGGATCGGTTCCTCCAGCATCAGACGATGATCGGCTGTAAGGTAGGTTTCGCATTCCGCGCCGTTGACGATGATGGTGTCGATCGTTTTTCCTTCCGGGATCGAAAGCTTCACATGGGTCGGGAAGCACGCGCCGCCCATACCGCAGATACCGGCGTCACGAATCGCGGGAATGATCAGTTCCGGATCACAATGCTCCACATTGCCCAGACCATTCAGTTCCACCCAGTTATCGTTGAAATCGTTATTGATCGTAACACAGGTACTCGGCGCTTTGCCGAGCATCTGCCTGGGACCGACTTCGGTCACAATACCGCTCACAGAGGCATGAACAGGGATCCCGCGGGGACCGTTCGCTTCGCCGATAATTTGTCCCACAAGCACTTTGTCACCTTTTTTTACACAGGGGATGCTCGGCGCGCCGAGATGCTGATCCATAGCAATGCATACGGTATCGGATACAAATTCACGGATAGGCTTTTTCTTTGTTTCATTCTTGCCCGCACCCGTGGAATGCAGCGGATGGATGCCGCCCTTGAATGTATATTTCCTCATTCGCCAACACCCTCTTTCTGCTCTGCTGTTTCAGTACCTGCAACCGCGTTATCTGCCTGCTTCTCCTGATCGATCAGCTGACAGATCACCGCGCAAAGTTTATTGATACCGCCATTTTGCGGATCCGTACCGGAAACATTGCCGGTCACGATCGCGTTGGAGGTTTTTGTCGCGGAGGTGATCGCGTCGATATCATTCATATCGCTCACACCCACGGCACCGCTCTTCACGATCTCGTATTGCTTTGACGCGTCCTTATTCTCTTCAGTCAGGAACTGATCCAGAAACTCGTTGTGTTCACTCTCAGTAGCGGTGCCTTTTGCTTTCGCGCCCAGGCCGGCCGTTTCAGAGAAATCGCTTCCGCCGACAGAGATTCCGGTCATCCTTTTATCAAGGTCAAGTCCTGCCGTAACGACGATCTTTCCGCCGAAGCCGGTCACAGTGATCTCACCCACATAACCAACCGTCTTTTCGTCTGCATCAAGCCCTCGCCATACACAGTCAACCCCTTCGATCCCTTCTACCGGTTCGAAGGAAGCAGCCTGAGGAAGCATCGCCCTTCTTGTATTCTGCGCGGTCTCCTCAGTGAGTTTTGCAATGATCGGATTCGTGACCCCATTGACGATACCAAGGCAAAGCGCGGCAATGATACAGATGGCGCCAAGAACGATCCACGCGCTGTCCTTCTTTGCTTTTGCGCGGTTCTGCTTCGCGTTCTCGGATGAAACCGCATTGTTTTTACTCATACTCCCATACTCCCCCGTTTAGAATATTGATGTCCAAGCATCTGCTCTGCTTTTGCCAAATCTCCGTTTTTCAGACAATTGCGAATCTCGCTCGAGGATATTCTTGTGCCCTGCGAATCCATAACAGGCGGGATCAATACCAGCCGGATGTTATACTCGTCACAGAGCATTTTCATCTTCACAGTATCCGTATCCCCCTTGTTGCCGAACCTGTGATCCTGTCCGGCAACAATCACGCGGGGTGAAAATGTCTTCAGCAATATCTCTTCAAAGAAAAATCTGCCCGACATTTTCATGATCTCCTGATCAAAACGGCTGTAGATCACTTCATCCGCGCCGTATTCCCGGAGCAGTTTTTCCTTTTCCCTGTTATCTGTCAGCAAGCATACCTTTTTTCCCGTGATCACCTCATAGGGCGATACCTCGTACGTATGCACAAAGACCTTCAAATGCTCTTGATCCGCGATCTCTCTGGCTGCACGGATCAGAGCCTGGTGTCCCAGATGGATCCCGTCAAAGTAGCCCAGACATAGAACACACGGCTCCCGGTATTGCTATATCACATCAACCTGTTTCTGAATCATTTTTCTCCCGGCACGATTGCTTATCATAACCTTATAACGTAACAGGTTACATAAACAACTTACAATTTCAGAGGTCAATAATAAACTTTGCCTGATGCAAAGTCATAATTTTTATAACACTTTTACAATGCGTCGTCAATCCTTTTTGTGTATTTTCAAAGTACTTCTACCATATATGGTGCATCATGGCATCAACATAAAGAAAAGGAGCAGATCGTTTTCTGCTCCTTTTACGCTTTTGATCGTTTATTATCCGGCCTTACAGGCTGTCGATCATCGGACGGACAGCCGCCTTAAACTGCTTAAGTTTTTCAACAGCCATCGGATCTGTATCGGCAGACACAGCATAATACAGTTTCAATTTCGGTTCGGTGCCGCTCGGACGCGCGACAAGTGTAGCTTCTTTGCCAAAGCGGAACTTGAGTACGTTGGAGGTCGGTAGCGTGATCGGTGTTACTTCACCTGTCACAACATCCACAGAAGTCTTCTGAAGATAATCCTCCACTCTGGTCAGCACAAGTCCCATGATACTCTTCGGAGGATCCTTGCGCAGGCATTCCATGATGCGTTTCATTTCCTTCATGCCGTTTTCGCCGCGGAATGTAATGCTCTCAAGTCCCTGCTCATAAGCGCCGAAACGCTTCTGCACATCACGAAGCGCGTCCGCCAGAGAAAGCCCTCTCGCCTTCCAGTCAGCTGTCATACGGCAGATGAGCAACGCGGCGTTAACACCGTCCTTGTCGCGCACTTCCGTACCGGAAAGATAACCATAGCTTTCTTCAAAGCCAAGCAGGTAACGCTCCGGATGTCCTTCCTTTTCAAGAAGTCCGATCTGTTCTCCGATATACTTGAATCCGGTCAGCACATCCCGGAGTTCGATCCCGTAATGGGCCGCGATCCCTTCAGCCTGTTCAGTCGTAACGATCGTTTTGACCATCACGGGGTCCTTCGGCATCGTACAGGTCTCAATACGATTCTTGCAAACATAATCCATCAGCAGAACACCGATCTCATTGCCCGTCATCAGACGCAGCTCACCGTGATCCCATACAGCCGTACCTACGCGATCACAATCCGGGTCTGTGGCCAGCAGCAGATCAGCACCGGTCTCCTTCATCTTCTGGATACCAAGTTCCAGCGCTTCACGGATCTCAGGATTTGGATAAGGACAAGTGGGGAAAGCCGGATCCGGCATTTCCTGTTCCTTGACGATGGTCACGTTGTTAAATCCGGCACGGCGCAGGGCTTCCTGAACAGGTACACGACCGGTACCGTTCAGCGGCGTATATACGATCGAAAGCGCGGCAGCCTTCTCTTCAGAGCCGGGCGCGAGCTTCGCGATCATCTGCTGATAACTTTCGATGCACTCATCACCGATATATTCGATCTTACCGCTCCTGACCAGTTCATCAAGCGGCGCAATCGTAATACCGTCAAAGATATCAACAAGATTGATGCATTCCTCGATCGCGTGCGCGGCCTCGTCCGTGATCTGGCATCCGTCCGGACCATATACCTTATAACCGTTATAGACAGCCGGATTATGAGAAGCCGTAATCATGATACCGCCGCTGCAGTTGAAATAACGGGTCGCGTAGGAAAGCATGGGCGTCGGTTCAAGAACCGGGTACATATATACCTTGACTCCGTTGGCCGCGAGGATCGCGGCCGCGTGATCGGCAAAGATATCCGAATTCTTTCTGTTATCATGAGAGATCGCAACAGAAGGCTGTTCAAAAGCCTGCTTCAGGTAATCAGCCAGACCCTGCGTCGCTTTGCCGACCGTATAGATGTTCATGCGATTCGCGCCTGCGCCGATCTCACCTCGGAGGCCGCCGGTTCCGAACGTAAGCTCACAGTAAAAACGGTCATTGATCTTCTCTTCATCGCCCTTGATGCTGAGTAATTCATCCTTCAGTTCTGCATCCGTACAGTTTTCAAGCCAACTCTCGTAACCCTTGATCATTTGCTTCCTCATTTCTGCCTGTTGCAATACGGGCTGATAATATATCAATAATAAAATGAGGCGTGCTTTCCGGCACACCTCATATATGATGCTGTTATTCTTCGATGAAGCGTTCGATTCTGGAGATGAATTCCGGAACTTCTTCCTCGGGCATATCACCAGTATCGAGCACCATGTTATCACGGGCGGAATACATCATCGCGCAAATACCCAGCGTGCTCTTGGGATCAATGCAGAACTTACCCGCTCCGCGAAGCAGGATCTCGCTGTCATAATCCTTGCAGATCTGGCTGAGATGCTCAGCTTCCTTCATCGATTCGACCTGAATCTTGATCAACATAGTATCAACTCCTTTCGTGGTTTCCCACATACACATTGTATGATAAACAACTTTTGATTTCAAGCCATAATAACCTACAATGTTTTTTCATTGTTTTTGTTGAATATGTACAATATGGCATTGATACTTACATTGCCAATATGGTCTGCATTTTTACATCAGCATTTGGTTCCACTCAGTTTAGCACCTTTCGCGCCCTTTGTACCGCCAAGATTGACGCCTTTCAGGATATCGGAAGAGAAGGCGAAGTTATTCTCATTCTTATCTTCCCAGGCGCGCACAGCGCTTTCTACCATCTTATCGATCAGGCCCTTGTAATCAAGTCCGGTCTCAGCCCAGAGGTAGAACGCCAGAGATCCGGGAATAGTATTGATCTCCGTGATGTAATACTCGCAGCTTTCACGGTCAAGCATATAGTCGATTCGTACCACGCCCTTGCAGTCCATGGAGCGGAAGATCTCGATCGACAGTTCCTGAAGTTTCTTCGTCAATTCCTCTCCGATCGGGGCCGGAATAATACGCTTCAGGCTGGCCATACCCTTGCTGCCGCCATTACCGGCCAGGTATTTCTCGCTGAAATCGAGGAAATCGCTGCCGGTATTGGGCATCTCGATCACAGATGCCTTCACATCGTCATCATAACCAAGCACAGAGCAATTCAGTTCAATGGGCCTGTCCAACCCCTTTTCGATCAACACGCGGCGATCATAGGAGAAGGCCAGTTCCAGCGCTTCACGAAGTTTTTCACGGTTATCGGCACGGCTGACACCGATGGAAGAGCCAAGGCACGCGGGCTTCGTAAATACGGGATATCCGAGCGTTTCGATCTCACTGATCACCTTATCCGGCGCTGCTTTGTATTCGCTCCGTGTTTTTGCCACGGAAGGAAGCACAGGGAAACCCATCCCTCTGAAGAAGCACTTCATTGTGATCTTATCCATACCGACAGCGGACGGTGTGATACCGGTGGAGGTGTAAGGAATATTCGCCAGTTCCAGCAAACCCTGGATCGAACCATCTTCGCCGTGCAGTCCGTGAAGCACAAGCACAGCACAGTCGATCCTTGCGACGACCTCTTCCGTCAATCCTTTATTGAACAACCCGGTCGCGCGGGTATAGTGAAGCAGCGCGCCGCTTCCCGCGGTAAGATCAAGACGTACTTTCTGAATGCCCTTGTCATATTCGTTAAAGGGTGTATAGGTTTTGATCTCCTTCAGCTTTTCGCCGGTGAACCATTCCCCCTTCTGGGAAATGTAGATCGGGATGATATTATACTTTTTGCTGTCAGCTTCACGCATCATCTGCACAGCGCTGATCACAGAGACCTCATGCTCACAGGAACGGCTGCCGTAGATCACGCCAAGATTCTTCACTGCCATAATCATTACCTCGCAAATCAGTTTTCCGCGTAGTTATCCGGCAAGTCGTTTTCATACATCACGACGTCCCCGGCTTTTAATACATTCTTTAATCTGGATATCGCGTCGTTCAGGCTTGTACACACCGTTACGGCGCTTTCATCAAATCCACCATCGATCATGCCTTTTCTGATCGGCTGCGTATGCTTTTTCCCCACCAGATAGACAAGATCCGCATTGCCGCAGATAGCCTGACCGAATTCGTAGTTATACTTGTCTTCGTCAGCGCCAAGCTCGACCATGCCCGGTGTAACAAGGATCCTTCTTCCGCTGAACGATCCCAGAACCTTCATGGCTTCCTTGCTGGAACGGGGATTCGTATTGAAAGCATCATCGATCACGGCAATGCCGCCCGGATTATGGATCAACTGCAAACGGTGTTCAACAGGTTTCACTGAAGCAATACCGCGAATGATCTGCGCCCTGTTCAGTCCCAGGTGCTGCGCGACAGCAGCCGCGACGACGATGTTTCTGATGTTGTGTTCACCCAGCATCTCGGTCTCGCAGTCAATCGGTTTCATGCCCTTTAAGTGGAGCACGAAGCGGCTGCCGCTCGCCGACACCCGAACATCAGAAGCCCAGGCGTCGCTTCCCTCTGTACCGACCAGTGCCTTGGGCTTGGTCGTCTTGTCATACAGTCCTTTTACGATGTCCCCGTCATCTGAGAACACGGCAAACCCATCTTCAGGCAGCGCTTCGATCAATTCGTACTTGGTATCACGGATACGCTCAATCGTGCGGAATGTATCTAGATGCTGCGGACCGACAGATGTAAGGATACCGATGTGCGGATGCACCAGATTGGACAGCTCCTTGATCTCCCCTACATGCCGCGCGCCCATTTCGCCGATAAAGACCTGATGGGAGCTTTCAAGCCGCTCACGCACGATACGGGTCACTCCCATCGGTGTATTAAAGCTGCTCGGCGTATAAAGAACATTGTATTTCTGGCTGAGGATCTCTGCCAGCACGAACTTGGTACTGGTTTTTCCGTAGCTTCCTGTGATGCCGATTCGAATCAGATCCGGATCCTGCAAAAGCCGCTTCTTCGCGTCATTAAAATACATCCTGAAGATCAAACGCTCTATCGGAAGCGCCAGAACCGCGGCCAGAGCGAAGATCAGCGGCAGCAACGCAATAAAGCCGCTGTAAAACCCGAGAGCCAAGTGACCGGGGATGATCAGGATAATGCTTTGTAAAAGGAAAAGCAGGATCGCGTAAACCGCGATCAGGCGCTTTACACGCGCGGTAATGACGAGCGCTTTCTTTTCCTGTGTCTTCCCCGTTACATAATGATAGATTACCGTGAATATCAGGACCGGAACGCAGACGATCGCCGTTACGATCATCACGAACGGGAACGAAGCCAGTTCACTGAAATCCGTAAACATGTCCGGTCTGAAACTGTATCCGGGAAACCAGAAGACGATCCCAAACAGTACAAAGGGCAGGATCACCCGTTTGTATTGCCGCAGTATGGTTTTAAAGTAACCATGAAACTGATAGCTTTCCAATTGAAAGTAATGGATCAATTTACGGCTGAGTACAAGCGCGCAAACTGTAAGGATCAGCATTCCGGGGATCCAGTACAAGAAATTGCCCATGATCTTCTCCTTATTTGAGGAATGTACGGGTGATATTCAGGAAACGCGGCCACTGGCGCAGATAAGCAAAGTGATCATCACCTTCAAAAACGACAAGACCGGCATCCGAAATCTCTTTTTCCATGGTCTGCCCCATCCAAAGCGGTGTAGCGGTATCATTTTCTCCAAACACCAGAAGTGTGGACGCTTTTATATCTTTCAGACACGGACGAAGATCCTGCGAAATGATCTTGACGAATGTCTTTCGCATTTCCGGGCTGAGGGCGTTGTAATCAGCCGACCCATACTTTTTACGCAGTTTCTCAAGCATCTTTTCGCCCTGTTTGGAAAGCAACGGCAATTTGGTGATTGCCTGTGCGATCTTCTTTTTTTTCTGATAATCCGCGCTTTTCTTTTTTTGTTCTTCTGTAGGTTCCGCTTTCAAACCGGCACAGCCGGTAAGTACCATGCGGTTTACTCTTTCGGGCGAGTGAGAGGAAAGCCAGAGGGAGATCCGGCCGCCGAATGAATGCGCGATGATATCGCAACACTTGATCTCACAATGATCAAGAAGGCACTCGACCGCCTCCGTATACTCCGGTACCCCCCAGGGCTCAGGTGGTTCTGAAGAGGATCCGTGAGCCGGAAGATCGACTGCGATGACCTGCCGATCCTTCATCAGATCGTCGATGATCGGCCTGAAATGCTCCATCGTGCAGCCCCATCCGTGGAGGCACAGCACAGCCGGCTTTTCTGTCATCTGTCTGTATATTTCATAATGGACTTTTACGCCCATTGTTTCAAAAATCATAATTCCTCCGAGGCAGCCTGAACGGCTTGTTCACCCTGCACCTGCCAGATGTAACGGCATTTTTGCTTTGCATTCGCGCAGATATATTTATACTGGTACGGAACATCAACGACTGATTCCAGCACGCAGCCCAGCTGTTCACATGTTTTTCTTGAAGGTATATTCTCCGGATTCGCGGTGATGGTGATACTTTCCATGCCGAGACGCTGTGCCAGAGGCAGGATCAGCCTGCAGGCCTTCAAAGCATAGTGATGACCGCGGTATTTTTCTTCGACCCGATATCCGATATGCCCCAGATAATAGAGCGGAGCGCTCTCGCCAAGACGAAGGCTGATATAACCGGCGTAATCTCTTGTACCAGCAGGATAAATATAGAATGTGAAGCCTCCGGTGATCCCACATTCTTCATCGGCAATATCTCTCGGCGAGATGACCAGTTCGATCTCGTCATCCTGAAATGTTGCCTTTTTGCGGAACAGATTCATCAGCAAGCGATTTCCTCCCGGCGCGTCATTACGACTCAATATATTAACACAGCATGATGTGAATGGCAAGAAAAAAGGATGCCTTTCGGCATCCTGAATTAAGTTAGCTTGATCAGGCCTTTTCGACCAGCGCCAGGGTATCCTTGGCGATCTGCAGTTCTTCGTTGGTAGGAATGACGAGCACTTTCACCTTGCTGTCATCAGCGGAGATCACGCACTCGAACGCATCGCCGGGCTTGCAGGCTTCATTCTTGGCGGGATCCAACTTGACACCCAGCCATTCCATATCGGCGCAAACATCACGGCGCAGCGCGATGTTGTTTTCACCGATACCGGCCGTGAACACGATCGCATCCACTCCGCTCATCGCAGCGGCATAGGCACCGATATACTTGCGGATGCCATATACCAACATGTCCCTTGCCAGCTGTGCACGCTTATCGCCGTTCTTCGCTGCTTCGTCTACCGTGCGCATGTCATTGGAGATGCCGCTGATCCCGATCAGACCGCTCTTTTTGTTGCAGATCGCCAGCATCTCGTTGATATTCAAATGCTCATTATTGCAGATATACTGGAGCACGGCAGGGTCCAGATTGCCGCTGCGGGTGCCCATCAGCACGCCCTCAAGAGGAGTCAGGCCCATGGAGGTATCCACGCACTTTCCGCCATCCACAGCGCTGAGAGAAGAACCGTTTCCCAGATGGCACACGATCATCTTGAGTTCGGAAGGATCCTTCTGCAGGAATTCAGCAGCACGGCGGCTCACATAGCGGTGAGAGGTTCCGTGGAAGCCGTATTTTCTTACGCCGTATTTTGTATAGTACTCATAAGGAACACCGTAGAGATAAGCTTCCGGAGCCATGGTCTGATGGAAAGCAGTATCAAATACACCAACCATAGGAACATCTGGCATTAATTCCTTACATGCGTTAACGCCGATAATGTTTGCAGGATTATGAAGCGGAGCAAGGTCGTTGCAGGACTCAACTGCTTTAATCACTTCGTCGTCAATAACTACGGATTCTGCGAAGGCTTCTCCACCGTGAACGATCCTGTGTCCGATAGCATCTATTTCGGAAAGTGAAGATACTACACCGTTCTCCTTATCTGTAAGGCTGTCTATGACGAGCGAAACAGCAACTGTATGGTCGGGCATGTCTACCTGAGTTTTGATTTTGTCCTTACCCCCAGGCTGGTGTGTAAGCATTCCGCCGTCTATTCCGATTCTCTCACAGAGTCCCTTTGCAAGAACTTCTTCTGTGTCTGAATTGATAAGCTGATACTTAAGAGATGAGCTTCCACAGTTGATAACCAATACATTCATTATTATTTCCTCCTATATAGGGCACGGGGCTAAGAACCCTGATGCGATTTTTTCCTAAACTACATTATAGCACCATGCGTCATAGAAGAATACCCATTTGCCTTGGCAGACGGAAAAGTTTATAATTAGGTTAATTATGCCAAGGTGAATGAAGAAGGATAGATAAGAACTTAAGGATTGCTCTTCCGGAGAATGTTAACAGGATAATAGGAAAGCTGCGCGCGGTGGGATACGAAGCATTTGCGGTAGGCGGATGCGTGCGCGACTCTGTAATAGGTCGTATACCAGAAGATTGGGACATTACTACCAATGCCACTCCCCTTGAGGTAAAGAGCCTGTTTAGAAGGACACTGGATACAGGCATTAAGCAT
>CALCTW010000002.1 GCA_937907055.1 uncultured Clostridia bacterium
GACTGCCGCGTGGTGAGATAAGCGGATGGATGAGTGTTTGGCGGAAGTGAAAAAGGAGGCAAGACTGCCGCGTGGCGAGGGAAGCGGATGGATGAGCGTTTGGCGGAAGTAAAAGAGGAGGCAAGACTGTCGCGTGGTGAGATAAGCGGATGGATGAGCGTTTGGCGGATGTAAAAAAACGCGTGGTGGGCATGACATGCAAATGAAAGTGAGGCGGATGTAAAAGAAATGTTTACGGAAGTGACGTATCAGGATATGGAGAGGGCGGAGGATAAGGCCGGGTTCATCGCGGAGGCGGTGAAGCGATACAGGGAGAGCGCGGATTTTAAAAAAGCGATCGAGGCGAACGCGTATTTTGAGGGACGAAACCCGGCGGTGATGAAGCGGTATCTGCTGAAGGCCGAGGTGGAGACCGAGACGGATGAGCGCGGACGCAGCCGCAGGCGCGCGAGAACGGTGCGCGTGCCCGGGAACCGGCTGCCGAGCGGATTCTTCAGACGGGTGGTCATGCAGCAGAATCAGTATCTGCTGAGCGGCGGCGTGATGCTGAAGGACCCGGAAAGCAAGGAAAGGCTGGGGATGGGATTTGACAAGGCGCTGGAGCAGATGGGGGAACGGGCGCTGGTGCAGGGGGTGTGCTGGGGCTTCTTTAACTGCGATCATCTGGAGGTGATGCCGGCGGCCCGGGGCGAATGCAGCGGATTTATGCCGCTGTACGACGAGGAGACCGGGGAGATCGGCGCGGGCGCGGAATTCTGGCAGATCGGCGAGGGAAGGGATGAACAGATCAGGGTGTTTGAGAAGGACGGCGTGACAAGGCTGAGCGTGCGAAACGGCGCGGTGGTGAAGAAGGGAAAAAAGGTGCCGTATGTGCGCCGGGTGAGCCGGGACGGCGCGGGCGAGATGACGGAGAGCGCCGGATGGGAGGTGCTGCCGGTGATCCCCCTGTACGCGAACAATGAGAAATGCAGCGAGCTGACTCCTTCGGTGAAGCAGAAGATAGACGCTTATGACCTGATTTTGAGCGATCTGGGCAATAACCTGGAGCGGGCGAACGATGTGTACTGGGTGCTGAACAATTTCGGCGGACAGATGCAGCAGGCGCTGGAGGTGCAGGAGCAGATGAACCGGCTGAAGATGGTGATCAACCAGAGCGACGGCGGAACGGGCGGCGCGAGCGCGGATGTGAGAACGGTGGAGGTGCCCTACAAGGCCAGAGAGACCGCGCTGATGATATTGAGAAGAGAACTGTACGCGGACGCGATGGCGCTGGATATGGAAGCCCTGACCGGGGGCAGCCTGACCAATGTGGCGATCCGCGCCGCGATGGCGGATCTGGACCTGAAGACGGACGGATTTGAGTGGCAGTGCTTTTTATTTGTGCAGAAGGTGCTGGCAATGCTGGGGATCCGGAGCGAGGAGATCGTGTTCAAGCGGCAGAGCATCAGCAACGCGCATGAGACAGTGCAGGATATCTACCTGATGCGCGCGGATATCGACAGACGCACCGCGCTGACGCTGAACCCGTATATCGATCAGGATGTGTGCGCGAGACTGTGCGGCGAGGAGGAATGCAGATGAAAACAGTGCAGGTGTGCGGAGACAGAATTGACCTTGGAAGGCAGGGTGAGAGCGGGGCCCGGGTGATCCGCTTTGCCCGTGAACAGGCGGGCACTGTGGTGCTGGCGGTGCGGCGCGCCGGGGAAGACGCGCCTTACCTGAAGCCGGTCACGGAGACGGGGGACGCGGTGCTGTGGGAGGTGGACGCCGCCGATACCGCCGTGCCGGGAGAAGGCGCGTGCGAGCTGCGGTATATGGACGGGGAGAAGGTGATCAAGAGCCGGGTGTGGCGCACCCGGGTGGAGGCAGCGCTGCCGGGCACCTGCGGCCCCGCGCCGGAAGCCGGGGCGGACTGGGTGCAAAAGACGGCAGACCATGCCACGGCAGCCCGGGCGGCGGCTGAACAGGCGAAGGAAAGCGCGAGAGAAGCAGGAAACGCCGGACAGGACGGACGATGGGAAAGGCTGTACGCCGGATGCGCGGAGGCGTTGACAGACGACGGGGAAGGCATAAGGATGACCGGGCGCGTGATGAGGACCGCGCCGGGCGGCCGGAGCGGGAAACGGGCGGCGGTGATAAGGCGCGTTGAGGGCGAGAGCGTGATCCGGGACGGGAAAATGGTGAATGCCGGAAAGGTGACATTGATCAGCACGGGGCTGAACCAGTGGAATGAAAAATGGAAGAAGGGATACTGGAACGCGAGCGGTGTGTTTACGCGGAATACGAGCGGATATATCGCGAGCGAGGATCCGGTGCCGGTGATGGCGGGTACGGCTTATCGCTTTACGAGCCCTGTGGACCTGTACATCGCCTATTTTGATGCGGAGATGGGATTCATCAGCAGGGACGCGCGAAGGCCGAGCGGCATCTTCATTCCGCCGGAGGGCTGCGCCTATATCCATCTTTCCGCGGTGGCCGGGTACGGCGGCGTGTATAAGAATGATATCTGCGTGAATGTGAGCGGAAGCCGGGACGGCGAATATGAGCCGTATCGGGAAAGAAGGCGTGAGATCGACACGGGGGCATTATTTGAAGGCGGGATGAAACGCGCGGGGAGCGTGAGAGATGAGCTGACGGAGTATGAACGCGTCCGCCGTGTGGGGACAAGGCCGTACAGGACAGGAGATGAGACGGATGAAAATGTGCTGACGGACGGCACGGTGACGAATTATCCGCTGGAAGAGGAGGAAAGAACAGCGGGCGGCCGGAACGGCACGCTGATCGCCTGGCGGGAAGGGACATTGCGGCTGGAGAGCGAGGGCGCGGAGGCCGGCGTGACGGTGCGCGTGTGCGAGCCTGACCGGAGGGAGACACTGAGCCCGGAGAGCGCGGAGGAGATGCTGCGGCTGATGGGGCAGGCCGTGGGGAAGCAATGGACGATGCGATGGGATGAAACGGAAGAAAGATGGCGCGTGGAGGAACAATGATGACGGAAAAAGAGAGGATGAAGAGCGAAATGGAAGCGGAAATGAAGAAGGAAAACACGGAAACGGAAAATGCGAAGAACGGCGTGCCGGAGGAAAACAGGGAGGCGGATGCCGCAAAGATGGAGAGCGAGGCGGAGCGGATCCGAAAGGAATATGAAAGTTATCGCAGGGAGACGGAAAGAGAAAACCTGAAGCGCGGCCGCGCGGAGCAGATGAAGAACGCGCTGCGCGGCGCGGGCGTGAAAAGGGAGGAATTTGTGGCGCTGCTGACGGAGAATATGACGCTTCGCGGCCTGTGGGAAAAGGAGGACTTTGACGCTGAGCGTGTCGCGAAGGAATGCCGGGAACGCTACGGCGCGTGCTTCTGCGAGACGGGGACGCGCGGGATCGAAACCGTGACACCGCCGGTGGACCCGGCCGGCGCGGCGGATGAGGATGAGATGAGCGATGAAGAGTATTACCGCCGCAAGTGGAAGATGAACGGCGGGAAGTGAGAGAACGGCGGCGTGCCGCGCGGAAGGAGCAGAGAGCGGAGAGGGAAAACGGCGTGGAGCGGACAGGGATCAGAGGACCTCCCGGAAGGGAGGAGGGCGGCACAGGCGTGCTGCTTTTTTTGACGGAAGAGAAGCCAAACGGGATATAAGAGACGAACGAAAAATACAGACAGAATGAAAGAAAATGAGGTGTTGCGAAATGGCAAATGAATTTGTGAATGTGAAAGAGATCGCGCGTCACGCGCTGCCCCGACTGATGGAGAACCTGGTGTTTCCGAACCTGGTGTACAGGGATTACAGCGAGGAATATCAGAGCGGCAAGGGCGCGACGATCCAGGTGAGAAAGCCGGTGGTGCTGCAGGCGGCGGAATTTGATGCCCAGACCGGTACGGAGCCCGGCAGCGTGCAGGAGAATGTGACCGAGGTGACGCTGGACAAGCTGGCGACGGTGGATGTGGAATTCGGCGCGGTGGAGAGCGCGACCAGCATGGATGACCTGACGAGATTGTTCATCGCCCCGGCGGCGGCCGCGCTGGCGGAAAAGATCAACCGTGACGGCCTGGCGCTGTACGCGCAGGTGAGTAACGTGACCGGCACGGGCCATACGCCGGACAGCCTGGCGGCCTTCGCGGACGCGGCAAGGGTGCTGAACGAGAACAAGGCCCCTGTGACCGGCCGCAGCGGTGTGTGGGATCCGGCGGCGAACGCGATGTTCCAGCAGATCCCCGCGCTGGTGAACGCGGAAAAGAGCGGAACGACCGAGGCCCTGCGCGCGGGCGCGATCGGCAGAGTGTTCGGACTGGATAACTACATGGCGCAGAGCGTGGCGGAGCATACCTGCGGCAACGCGAATACCATGACCCTGAGCCTGGGACAGGCTGCCGAAAAGGGCAAGACCGAGGTGAGGGTGAAGGCGAACGCGGTGTGCAACCTGAAGGCCGGGGATGTGCTGGTGATCGGCGGTAAGGGCTACGCGGTGAAGAAGGACGCGGGCCTTACGACCGGCGCTGTGACGGTGGAGCTGGTGAGCCCGCTGGAGGAGGATGTGGCGGCAACCGCGACCGTGACGGTGAGCGGCGGCGGTAAGCAGAACCTGGTATTCCATCAGAACGCCTTTGCCTTTGTGACCCGTCCGCTGTGCGCGCCTGCCGGTGTGGAGAGCTATACCACGCACTTTAACGGCATCAGCCTGCGCGTGTGCCGCGGATATGACATGAAATATAAAAAAGATATGCTGAGTATGGACGTGCTTTACGGGTACAAGGCGATCTATCCTGAGCTGGCGGTGCGCGTGATGGGCTGACCGCGCGGCGAAAGGCTGATAACACGGAGAACGGATGACCGCGGATTGTGAGCAGGGACAAAATGGAGAAAAGGGGATGGGCCGGGCGGGAGAAAGGAGGAACGGCATGGAGACAGAAACGCTGGAAAAATGGATGCGGCGCGTGAATAACTTTTTTGAGAAGGAATGGATCGACGGGCGCTTTGAGATCCGGAACGGCAGGCTGCTGACAGAGGGCCGGATCGGGGATGGAGAGCTGATCTATGTGAGCGGAAGCCACGCGGACGGGCTGACCCGCGCCGGAGAAACCGGGGTGTATGAACGGGATGAGGTGTTTGAGGGCAGGGTGTGGATCTGCAGACCGGACAGGGGTTTCATGCGCGTGTGCGAGGCGCTGGAGGCGGCGGAAATGAAAAGAAGCCCGGAAGCGGGCATCGCGAAGGAGCGGTTTGGCGATTACAGCGTGGAACGGGAAAGCAGGACGGAGCAGGAAGAACGGATGGACGCCGCGCTGCGCCCCTGGAAAAGGATGTACAGCCCGGTGGGGTGAGGAAATGACCATGAGCGAACGATTTGAAGAGGAATTCACAGGTGAAGACGGCAGGACGGCGCGCGCGGCCTGCGCGGAGACGGAGACAGAATGGGTGCTGTATGGCAGGGAAACATTTGTGACAGGCGAGGTGATCCGCAGGAAACGGGACGGCGCGAAGGCGATTGTGAGTGACAGAATGGAGGAAACGCCGGAAGGCGCCGGGATCAGGATGGGGAGACGATGGGCCAGGCGGATCATGGGGAAATGAGCGAAAGGGAGAGGGTATCTCTAAAGGCTGCGCAAGGGCGCGAAGTGAGGCCGACGGAGGGAGGAGCGCCTGACGGATGTAAAAAAGCCTCCCGTATGAGGGAGGCGTGAGCGCGTGGTGAGCCCGACAGGAAAAAGGGTGTTTGGCGGAAGAAACCCATGAAATGGGCGCGTGGCAGGCGTGACGGGAAAAGATACCGCGGGCGGAAGCAAAAAAATCAGGCGGGGATGAAGTAAGAGAAGAGGGAAGCGCCGATGACGGTGAGGAGACCGGCAATGATGATGGACAGACTGCTGATCGCGCCCTCAACAGGGCCGAGCTCCATGGCGCGGGCTGTGCCGATGGCATGGGCGGCGGTACCGATGGCGGCACCGCGGGCAGCCGGTTCCTTGATGCGGAAGAGACGGAGAACGCCCTCGGCGATGACATTGCCAAGGACGCCGGTAATGACGATGACGATGACCGTGACGGAGACGGAGCCGCCCAGTTCCCTGCTGACATCCATGCCGATGGCGGTGGTGATGGACTTGGGCAGGAAGGTGACATATTCAGCATGCGAGAAGCCGAAGAGCAGCGCCAGCAGGAAAATGCACAGAAGCGAGGTGATGACACCGGAGACGATGCCGCAGAGAATGGCAACGGCATTCTTGCGGAGCGCCTCAAACTGCTCATACAGCGGAATGGCGAGACAGATGGTGGCCGGGGTGAGGAGATAACTGAGATATTTGGCTCCTTCATAGTAGGACTTGTAATCCACCCGGCAGAGAAGCAGGATGCCGATGGTGAAGAGGATGGAGAGGAGAAGGGGATTAAAAATGCCCAGCTTGAAGCGCTTTTTGAGGAAGGTGCCGAGGAAATAGGTGAGCAGGCTGACCGTGACCCCGAAAAAGGCGCTGGAGGTGAGAAAATCAGTCATGGGAAACCTCCTTCGCGGCCTTCCGGCGGATGATGAACTGGGTGACCAGACCGGTGACACCCATGACGACAACGGTGGAAATGACGATGGCAGCCAGATAGGCCGGGAGCGAGGAGCGGATATCCGCCCAGGAATCAATGACACCGACTGCCGCCGGAATGAACATGACGGGCATGATCTCGATCATGAACCTGCCGGCGTCACGGACCTTTTCCAACGGGAGGAGATGGGTCTACAGCAGGATGAAAAGGATGATGATGCCGTAAATGGAGGCCGGAATGGGCAGAGGGATGAGGGCATGCAGCACCTCGCTGATGAAAGCGATGAGCAGGATGCGGAAAAACTGAAGCAGCAGACGCATGAAAACGTGACTCCTTTCAGAAAAAGGGGATATGCCGGAAAACAAAGGGAGACCTGAAAACAGGATAACACAGGGAAGCGCGCGGCGCAAGGAAAAGGACGGAAAACACGGCGCGGCGGACAATGAAAAAAGAAAAATCGCCGCGCGCGGCGGCGATGAAAATGAGCGGTTTATTGGACCGGAAGCTCCGGTTTGGACTCCGCCATGCGGCGGCGCGCCTTGCGGATGAGCACGAAATAGCAGGGGAACAGGAAAAGATCGGCTGCGATCCACGCGGAGGGATTGGCAAAGGCGGCGGCGTTGAAGCCGAGCATGGGGACGAAGACGAGACCGACTGTGGAACGCGCGATCATTTCCAGAAGGCCGGCGATCATGGCAACGCGGGTGAAGCCCATGCCCTGAATGGTGAGGCGGACGATATTGACAAAGAGCAGGAAGATGTAGAGCGAGGAATTGGCCCGGAGGAAGAAGGTGGCCATTTTGACGATCTCCGCCTCCTTGACAGGATCGAGGAAGATGGAGAGGATGGTGGGACCGAGCGTCCAGAGAATGACGGTGGCGATGACGGAATAAACGGTGCCGAGGATAGAGGCATCGAGCAGACCCTTGCCGATGCGCTTGAGCTTGCCCGCGCCGAGATTCTGCCCGGCGAAGGTGGCCATGGTGGAGGCAAGGGAATCAAACATGCAGCCGAAGAGCATGCTGACCTTGCTGCCGACCGCGATGGCGGAGACGGCTTCCTTGGAGATGTCGTTGACGGAGGTCTGCAAAACGACGGCACCGATGGCGGTGATGGAGAACTGCAGACCCATGGGCAGACCGACAGAGAGCAGACGCACGGCATGGAAGCGGGAATACTTCTTTTCATCGCCGCGCATGCGCAGGATGGTGAACTTTTTGAGCAGGACGATGACGCAGCCAATGCCGGAAATGGCCTGTGAAATGACAGTGGCCACGGCGGCGCCGTCCACATCCATGCCGATGGAGACGATGAAGAGAAGATCCAGCGCGACATTGATGAGCGCGGCCAGAATGAGGAAATAGACAGGCGTGCGGCTGTCACCCAGCGCGCGCAGGATGCCGGCGGCCATGTTGTAGACCATGGTGACGGGAATGGCGGCAAAGATGATGCGGATGTAGGCGACCGAGGAATCGAACAGATCGGTCTGGGTGTTCATGAGACTGAGGATGGAGGGACAGAGCAGGGCGGTGGAGATGCCAAGCACGATGCCCAGCACCGCGGTGAGATAAACGCTGTTGATGACATAGCGGCGCATATCGGAATGATCCCCCGCGCCGAAACGCTGGGAGACCGGAACGGAGAAGCCGCTGCAGACACCCTGACAGAAGCCGAGGATGAGGAAATTGATGGAGCCGGTGGAGCCGACAGCGCCGAGCTTATCCGCGCCAAGGAAACGACCGACCACGGCGGTATCCACAAAATTGTAAAGCTGCTGAAAGAGAACGCCGATCAACACGGGGAGCGCGAAGGCGATGACCTGACGCATGGTGTTGCCGCGGGTGAGATCACGTGTACCTGAAAGTGCCATAAAATAAGCCTCCTTGAGAAAACAAGGGAGTTATACAGCAAAACAGGGAGAGCGTCAAGGGAAAAAAGCAAAGGAATAATAGAAGAAAACGAAAATGACAAAAGAAAAGCCCGCGCAGGGCGGGTCGGGAAGAAAAAAGGTTCAGGCATCCTCCGAAATGGAGGTGAGCAGCGCGTGCAGTTCCGGATGATCACGCTTGACACGGGCAAAGGAGCCGTCTGACTTGAGGAAGCAGTGAGACGAGGTGGCTTCGCACACGACGACACCCTGTTCATTGGTCATCTGATAGGCGAACTTGAAGGTGATGCCGTTATATTCGCGGATGGAGGGGGTGATGGTGATCTTTTCTTCAAAACGCGTGGGCTGCTTGTACTTGCAGGAGACCTCCATGACGGGGCTCATGAGGCCGATCTCCTCCATGCGGGAGTAGGGATAACCGATCTGCTGCAGGAGGGAGACGCGGGCTTCTTCCATCCAGCGGATGTAATTGGAATGATGGGTGATGCGCATGGCATCGGTCTCGTAATACTGAACGGTGTGGATGTAGGGGGTCATAATAACAACTCACTTTCTTTTATCGGATCGAAAACCGCTTCGCTGGGTTTCCGATCCGGCTGATACGGGAAATCTTTTATCGGATCGAAAACCGCTTCGCTGGGTTTCCGATCCGGCTAAAACGGGAAATCTTTTATCGGATGGAAAA
>CALCTW010000003.1 GCA_937907055.1 uncultured Clostridia bacterium
AAAAGCGCCTGTGCTTTTTTTTGCACAGACGCTTTACTTTGTTGATGGTCTGAACGCCCTTCACTCAATATGTGAGTGAAGGGCGTTTTCATTTGGCCGGGTCGTACGCGGCTGCTTATTCAGCGGCATCCAGGGCGACCATGTTGTTGACCAGTGTCAGCTTATGCGGCATGAACTGCTCCAGACAGAGGGTGCGCATTTCAGCCCCTCCGTCGCAGGAATGAACAGAGACGGGATACATCTGATAGATGTTGGGACGATGGGCACGGTCGGGCGTATCAGGATCAATACGCCACAGACTGCCGTTATCATCGGAATTGGCAATGAACACTGCCTCGATCATATCGCCCGGATCCGTGGCAGACAGGTTCATCACATAGCCGGTCAGCGTGACCGCGTGCTGATGGGACGCGGTTTCCGGCCGGGTCACCCGGGTGTGATCAAACGCGTCCTCCGCTACCGGGATCTCATCGGTCACCAGCAGGGAATCCTCACTGAAAGGCTCGGCCTTCAGCCATTTGCCGCCGCGGTTGTACAGGTAACCGTTCAGCACCCACAGACGGTCGACAACGCTGCCGTTTTCATCCGTGAAGGAGCCGTCTTCCTGCTCGGTCAGCGGCATTGGGTTGCCGACATCATCAAAACAATAGGCTCCGTAACGGCACTCGGCTCCGGTCACATCCAGTACTTCGGTACGCGCGAAGCTTTGGAGCTGCTCGCTCCAGCATACGGTGTCGTTATCATTGCCGGGCATGTGATAATATTCCTCGTTGAAGCCGATCGACATCCCGACGGCCGCGCCGTTCCGGATACGGCGCGCGATGGATACGAACTCGGCCATGGCCGCGGGCTCGGTGTATGAGGGGTTGTTTTGGTCCAGCGTGCCGTGCAGAAGATCGGCCGGGTCAAAGCCTTCCACTTGGGTGGTGTTGTGATCGGTCCAGCGCTCGCGCAGATCGAGGTCGCGGATCTCACCGGTGAAGAACCAGCGCGCCCCGTGATCAGACCAGCCGCCGTTGTTGAGAAAATGGTTTCTGAACAGGGTAAACACATCGTCCTCACTTGCAAAGGGCTCGCCGGTCAGCGGATCGATCGCCTTCCGCGCCCAGCCGGTGCTCCACAGCATATTGGCAGTGGCGGCAGCCCAGCACATGGAGCTGTCGCCCCACATCTCCTGACGGCGTTCCTCGGTGTCGGTCACCAGCCAGTCGCCGGTATCCCAGCTCAGGCGGTTGGTGAATTTTTCGGCATCCACCACATCGCCCTCGATCACCGCGCGGCCGCGGGTGCTCCAGGCATACAGCAGCTGTGCCAGCTGTTCGTCTGTCAGCGGCTGTCCGAGACCGTTGATGGCGGCTTCATACTCATTGCCGTTGGCCCGCCAGGTCATCACACAGCGGCAGCCCGCGGCGGCAGGAAACCAGTTCACATTCAGATCCGTAATGCTTTCAGGCAGCGCGGCTTCCCGCGCGCCGGTCACGGAAACGGTCGTTTCGGCAAATACAGCCGCGCTCATCAGCAGCATACAGGCAAGCAACAGCGCGATCAATCGCTTTTTCATGGTCATAAATCTCCCGCATAAGATAGGATATAACGCATTATAGCACACGGACTTTGGTGAATCTACACCATACGCGCCGGTCAACGCTGTTTTTGCCGGCCTGCCCGGTAAATATACGAAAACGAAAACAAAAACTCAGTTTAATAAACAAATGATGCTCTTTTTTGCTCTGTGATCCCGGCGCCAAATGCAGTATCTTATCAATGTACCGATGAGGTACACAAAAAGAAGAACAACGGCACAAGATGCCGGGAAAGTAATGACAGGCACAAGGTGCCGGAAAGAAGAGAGATTATGAACAAGCAGATGATGAATATGGAAGAACTGGAACAGGTCAACGGCGGTAATATTTTTACTGATGTATGGAATTGGGTCTGCGAAAAGACCATCGAGACCGGGAAGCGCATCGTGAAGGACGGCCCGTTTGTCCGGCCCAATATCCTGCCTCCTTTTGACCCCATTATCGCTGATAACGGCAAGGATCAATAAAAACGCGACGAATTGAATGACAGGCACAGCGTGCCGGAAAGAAGTAAGATTATGAACAAGATGATGATGAATATGGAAGAACTGGAACAGGTCAACGGCGGCAATTTCCTCACGGACGCATGGGACTGGCTCTGCAAGAAGTATCAGAACAGAAGCAAGGCCCGCACGCCGGAGGAAAGGGAACAGGAGATCCTGGACAGGATCCGTCCCAAGATGCTGCCCACGAATGAACCGAACGGGATCGATAGATTCGACTTCGTGAGAAAACGTGAAACCATTTAACGATCAGGAATCAACACATATCGAATCAAGAAACCCATCCTCTGCAAGGGGGATGGGTTTTTGATTGGATATCACGGGCGGTTATATTGACTGTCCGGTGAGACAATGACAAAAAGCGATATGATCGGCGGATCGGGCAGGACAGCATACTGTATAATCAAAAAGCGCGCCGGATCGTCTGTCCGGCGCGGTTTATATACACTTGTTTTCGGAATTTTTTATTCCGCCAGCTTTTCGGCTACATAGGCCAGCTGCTTTTCCACGCTCTCAAAGCCGGTGCCGCCGAAGGAGATGCGTTTCTTCACGCACTCCACAAGATCGACCGCCTCATAAACATCCGCGTCAAAGAGATCGGAATGCGCCTTGTATTTTTCGAGAGGCAGGTTCTCCAGCACCAGATGCTCACGCATGCATTCTGCCACGATCTGTCCGCTGATCTTATAGGCGCTGCGGAAGGGCAGACCCTTGCGCACCAGATAATCCGCCAGGTCGGTGGCGTTGATGAAGCCTTCGCCGGCGGCCTTCTTCATGTTTTCGGGACGGGTCGTCATGGTGCTCACCATGCCGGTGAAGATATCCAGACAGGCCTTCACGGTATCGACCGCGTCAAAGATGGCTTCTTTGTCTTCCTGCATATCCTTGTTGTAGGCCAGCGGCAGACCCTTGAGGGTGGTCAGCAGGCCCATCAGATCGCCGTAGACACGGCCGGTCTTGCCGCGTACCAGCTCCGCCATATCGGGGTTGCGCTTCTGGGGCATGATGCTGCTGCCGGTGGTGAAGGCGTCGGACAGGGCGACAAAGCGGAATTCCCAGCTGCTCCAGAGGATCATTTCCTCGGCAAAGCGGGACAGATGCATCATCATCACGGCGATGTCGCTCATCATTTCGAGCGCGAAATCACGGTCGCTCACGCCGTCGATGCTGTTCATGCACACACCGTCAAAGCCCAGCTTCTCCGCTTCAAAGAAGCGGTCGGTATCGTAGGTGGTGCCGCTCAGCGCGCAGCTGCCGATGGGGCAGATGTTCATGCGCCTGCGGCAGTCCTTCAGACGGTCGATATCGCGCAGCAGCATCATGGCGTAGGCCAGCAGATGATGCGCGAACAGGATGGGCTGCGCGCGCTGCAGATGGGTATAGCCGGGGCAGACATTTTCCTTGTTCTGCTCCGCCTGATCGCGCACGGCTTCGATCAGCTTCTTTGTCTTTTCGATAATGGTATCCACCTCATCCAGCAGATACATGCGGATATCCAGCGCCACCTGATCGTTGCGGCTGCGCGCGGTGTGCAGCTTCTTGCCCACATCGCCCAGACGCTCCGTCAGCACCTGTTCCACAAACATGTGGATGTCTTCAGCTGCCGGATCGATCCCGAGCGCGCCGCTCCGGATGTCATCCAGAATGGCGGCCAGACCGTCGCAGAGCGTATCGGCCTCGGACTGCAGGATGATGCCCTGTTTGGCCAGCATCTGCGCGTGCGCCATGGAACCGGTGATATCCTGCGCGTACATACGCTGATCGAAACGGATGGAGGCGTTAAAATCATCTGCCGCCTTGTTGGTGTTCGCGTCTGTTACGCCTTCCCACATTTTAGCCATAAGACTGCTCCTTTATCTGCCCCGGAAAGGGGAGAAATATCGTATTCACGCGGCACCGGAAACGATGCCGGAAAAAATTATACACTTATCGCGGGATAAAAATCAAGGGAGCAGAACGCTCCCTTGATCGAATGTTCAGTTTGGAGGATTACTTCTTGCCGTCCACCATGGCCTGGACCTTGATGGGCAGACCGTAGAGGGTGATGAAGCCGGCGCTGTCCTTCTGATCGTAGTCAGAAGCGCCGAAGGTGGCGATATCCTCGCTGTAGAGGCTGTTGGGGCTCCACACACCGGCCTTGATGATGTTGCCCTTGTACAGCTTCAGGCGCACCTTGCCGTTGACCTTCTCCTGCGTCTTGTCCACGAAGGCGGACAGGGCTTCGCGCAGGGGGGTGAACCACTGGCCGTTGTAAACCAGCTCGGCGAAGGTGATGGACAGACGCTGCTTTTCATGCATGGTCATCTTGTCCAGCGTGATGCTCTCCAGCGCCTCATGCGCCTTGTACAGGATGGTGCCGCCGGGAGTCTCGTACACGCCGCGGCACTTCATGCCCACCAGACGGTTCTCCACGATATCGATGATACCGATACCGTTCTTGCCGCCCAGCTCGTTCAGCTTGAGGATGATGTTCTTGGCGGACATCTTTTCGCCGTCGATGGCCACGGGCGTACCCTGTTCAAAATCAAGGGTGACATAGGTGGGCGCGTCGGGAGCGGCGATGGGGCTGACGCCCATCTCGAGGAAGCCGGGCTTCTCATACAGCGGCTCGTTGCCGGTGTCTTCCAGATCCATGCCCTCGTGGGACAGATGCCAGAGGTTCTTATCCTTGGAGTAGTTGGTCTCGCGGTTGATCTTCAGGGGGATGTTGTGCGCTTCCGCGTAGTCGATCTCCTCATCACGGGACACGATATCCCATTCACGCCAGGGAGCGATGATGGGCATGTTGGGAGCGAAATGCTTGATGGCCAGCTCGAAGCGAACCTGATCGTTGCCCTTGCCGGTGCAGCCGTGGCAGATGGCATCGGCGTTTTCCTTCAGCGCGATCTCCACCAGACCCTTAGCGATGCAGGGACGGGCATGGCTGGTGCCCAGCAGATAATCTTCGTATACAGCACCCGCCTTCATGGTGGGGATGATGTATTCATCAACATATTCTTCGGTCAGATCCAGCACATAAAGCTTGCTGGCGCCGGTCTTCAGAGCCTTTTCCTCCAGGCCCTCCAGTTCATCGGCCTGACCCACGTTGCCGCTCACGGCAACGACTTCGCAGTTATTATAGTTTTCCTTCAGCCAGGGGATGATGATGCTGGTATCCAGGCCGCCGGAATAGGCGAGAACAACTTTCTTGATGTCTTTCTTGTCCATTTCTGTATCCTCCGTTTTTGCCCGATGGGCACTCGTTACGCACTCCGGTGCATAAACCTTGTTCATTATATCATCGGAGGCGGAGATGTCAAGACTAAAATTGAAAAATTATGCACAAACTTCAGTATAAATTGTATAACTATACATAAAACGGCGGTGATATTCAGTGTTATCCCTTTTTTATTGTATTGACGGGCGTTTGTGTGTATAATAAAAAGAAAGATCCGGTCACAGGCCGGCAAGGAGGGCGCATGGGCGTTACGATCTTATTCGATCTGGACGGTACGCTGATCGATACCGAAAAGTATTTCAGGATCTACTGGCCGAAGGCCGCGGAGGCGCTCGGTTATCATATGACGGATGAGCAGGCGCTGCAATTGCGCTCGCTCGGCCGTCCTTTTGCCTTTGATGTGTTCAAAAGTATGTTCGGCGAGGATGTGGATTACTGGGCAATGCGGCAGAAGCGCCGTGAACTGATGGAGCCTGTGCTGGAAAGGGACGGGGTCCGATTGAAGAAGGGCGTGAAGGAGCTGCTGGAGTATATGTCCGCGCACGGGCATACCGCCGCGATCGCCACCGCCTCCGATGTGGAAAGAACACGGAAATATCTTTCCTCGATCGGGCTGGAGGGCTATTTCAGCCGTATCATCTCAGCCACGATGGTGCCCTTCGGCAAACCGGCGCCGGATATTTACCGGTATGCCTGTGAGCAGCTGGGGATCGCGCCGGGGGACTGCTACGCGGTGGAGGATTCCCCGAACGGCATCACCAGCGCGTATAAGGCCGGGCTGAAGGTGATCATGATCCCCGATCAGACACCGCCGGATGAGACCGTGCTGCCGATGCTGACCCATGTATACGAAGACGCGGGCCGGATCATCGAACTGCTCCGCGCGCGTGAATGACGGAGGCGGGGATGGCGGCTTTTTGCGATCGCTGCGGAAAGGAGATCTTTCCGTTCGATAATGTCTGTCCCTTCTGCGGGCAGCTCCATCAAAAAACGGAAGCGGACGAAATGACGGTCCCGGGGCTTCGCGCGGCCTGCGCGCGATACGGGATCGTGCCGGAAAGCTACGGCTTTTCCATCGGTCAGCAGACAGCGTTCCCGGGCACCGGGGCGATCTACCGGGATGATGACGGGGGATATGTGCTGGAGCGTGTCCGGGAGGACGGCACACGGGAGATCCTGAGCGAGGGCACGGAGGAAAAACTGGTGGCGGAAGCCTTTGTCCGCGTGCTGAAGGAAAGCTGGCTGAAAAGGCATCCGGGCTACCGGCTGCCGGGCGCGGGCGGCGCGCCGGCCGCCGCGAAGGCGCCGTCCTTTTTCGGCACGCGGCACGGCGCGATGGATATGTCCGCGAAGACCCCGGAAAAGGATCCCCTCCGGCTGCGCACGCGCGTGCTCGGCGCGCTCTTCCTGATCTTTGTCCTCCTGTCGGTGTATTATTTTATCAAGGCGGATAAGAATGACGGCTATTACACCATGAACGGCGTGACCTATGTCTATTATCATGATACCTGGTATGAGGGTGAGGGCAGCGAATGGAAGCCGACCGGAACGCCGGAGGGCTTCAGCTGGAAGGGTGACTGGGAATATGACACCATCCGGGAAGGCGGTTTTGCCGACAGCCCGTATTATCAGCCTGTCACCTGGTCCTCGCTCTGGCGGGGCGGGGAACAGCCCCGGCCGGAAGACCCGTAAAGAAAGGAAACCTGAATCATGTCTGAATCAAATGAAGTAAAGCGCGCGCAGCTGATCGCGCGGCTGATGGAGTATATCCCCTATAACGAGCAGGAAGCCCGTGACCGGGAGACCATTCTGCGCCTGCTGCGCTCAAGGGATGATATCTTTCTGCGCCTGAACACCTTCGCGCATATGACGGCCTCGGCCTGGGTGGTGGACAGCACCCGCACAAAGGTGCTGATGGCCTATCATAATATCTATAACAGCTGGAGCTGGCTGGGCGGACATGCTGACGGCGAGGCGGATCTGCTGCAGGTGGCCATCCGCGAGGTCAGGGAGGAGAGCGGCGTAAACTTCGTGGAACCGCTGACCGAGGACATCTTCTCCATTGAGGTGCTCACGGTGGACGGTCATGAAAAGCGCGGCGCGTATGTGCCCAGCCATCTGCACCTGAATATCACCTATCTGCTGGAGGCCTCCGAAAACGAGGAGACCCGGATCGCCGAGGAGGAAAACAGCGGTGTAAAGTGGTTCCCCCTGTCCGAGGCGGTGGCCGCGAGCAGCGAGGAATGGTTCCGGGAGCGGATCTACAGCAAATTGAATCAGAAACTGAATCTGTTCCTGCTCAGACAGCGGCAGTGACGGGGGATCATTGTGATCCGGGAGGCAAGCATGACGGAATCCAAGGCCTGGAACTGGAAAGAAGCAAAGAATATTGAACAATGGATGATCCCGTCGCAGGAATGCGTTTATCTCGCGCAGGAATGGAAAAAGAAGCAGGTGCAGTCGGTGCTGGATCTGGGCTGCGGTCTTGGACGGCACGCCCTGTATTTCGCGCGGGCAGGCTATCGGGTGACCGCCATGGATCTTTCTCCGGAGGCGCTGGCTTCAACGGAAGCGCTGCTGTGTGAAAACGGCTTTGACACTATTCCCTGCATTAAGGGCGATATGATGTCCCTGCCTTTCCTGAACGGTTCCTTTGACGCGGTCTTCTCCTTTCATGTGGTCACGCACCAGAACACGCAGGGCGTGTATCACGCGGTGCAGGAGATCACGCGCGTTTTAAAGCCGCGCGGGCAGCTGTTCCTTACCCTGTGCTCCAAGCGTCACCGCGCCTATACGGATCCGAAAAATGTGCGGATCGATGAAAACAGCGTGATGAAGACAGAAGGGGCCGAAAAGGATGTGCCGCATTTTTACGCGGATAAGCCCCTGATCCGGGATCTTTTCCGGGATTACGAGATCCTTTCCCTGCGGGAGATCGCGGAATGCGAGCTTGACAGCGACCGTGAGAAGTGCCATTATTTCCTGATCGCGCAGAAGAAGGACTGACATTTTTCCGGCCGGACCGGAATGAATAAAGGAGAAACAGGACAATGGAAATAACATGGGTCACCTTTCTGATCGTGTGCCCGATGGTGTTCCTGGCGGGCTTTGTGGATTCCATCGCGGGCGGCGGTGGCCTGATCTCGCTTCCGGCTTATATGCTGAGCGGTCTTCCGGCGCACGCGGCTGTCGCGACCAATAAGCTTTCCTCCTCTGTGGGCACGTTCGCGTCCACGATCCGCTATATCCGCAATAAATGCGTGGATTTCCGTCTGGCCGTTCCCTCCGTGATCATGGCGGTCATCGGCGCGCAGATCGGCTCCCGTCTGGCGCTTCTGGTGGCGGATGAGGTGTTCAAGATCCTGCTGCTGGTGGCCCTCCCCGGGATCGCCGTCTGGATGCTGACCCATAAAAATCTGGATCCGCCTGAGGACGCGCGTGTTGACCGCAAAAAGCAGATGATCTATGTGACCGTCGCTTCGCTGGTGATCGGCCTGTATGACGGGTTCTACGGCCCCGGGACGGGAACCTTCCTCACCCTGGTCTACACGGGCCTTTGCAAGATGAAGGTGCTGAAGGCGGCCGGCAATGTGAAGCTGGCCAATCTGGCCAGCAACCTGTCCGCGCTGCTGGTGTTCCTGACGGGCGGTCATGTCGTGATCGCGCTGGGCCTGACTGCCAGCGTGTTCTCCATCGCGGGGAACTGGCTGGGCAGCGGCGTGGCCATCCGCAACGGCAGCAAACTGGTGCGCTGGGTGATCGTGGCGGTGCTGGCGCTGCTGTTCGTCAAGGTCATCACCGATCTTCTGGTGCCGGCAGCATGACGCGCGCGAGAGAACACGGGATCGTGACCGGATCCCTGCCGACCGGAAAACTGAATAAGATCTCCGATGTGCCGGGCGTCACAGTGGGGCATTGCACCATCGCGGATGACACCCATAATACCGGTGTGACGGTGGTCATGCCGTGCGCGGATAATATGTTTATCCGTAAGCTGCCCTGTGCCGCGTTCGTGCTGAACGGCTTTGGCAAGACCGCGGGCCTTGTGCAGATCGACGAGTTGGGCACGCTGGAGACCCCCATCGCGCTCACCAACACCCTGAATATCGGACGGGTGCATGACGCCATGGTGGGCTATATGCTGGATCGCTGCGAAAAGGATCATGTGAGGCTGACCTCGGTCAATCCCGTGGTGTGCGAATGCAATGACGCCTCGCTGAATGATATCGCTTCCCGCGCGGTGGGGGAAAAGCATGTGCTTCAGGCTATCGCTTCCGCCTGCGCGGATTTTGAAGAGGGCGCGGTCGGCTGCGGACGCGGCACGACCTGTCATGGGCTGAAGGGCGGCGTGGGCAGCGCTTCCCGGGTGCTGAATTTTGACGGAAATGATTATACTCTCGGCGTGCTGGCGCAGACCAATCACGGCCGTCTGCGGGATCTTGTGATCGCGGGCGATCCTGTGGGCGAACGCGTCCACGGCGCGCTCACGGAGGGCATGCCGGATAAGGGCAGCTGTATCATCATCCTGGCGACCGATCTGCCGCTTTCCGACCGTCAGCTGCGCAGGGTCGTCAAGCGCTGCTCTGTCGGTCTGGCCAGGCTGGGCAGCTTCATCGGTCACGGCAGCGGAGAGGTGTTCATCGCCTTCTCCACAGTCAACCGGACCCCCGCGCCGGAGGAGACGCGCGCGGTCACGCCCCTGCTTGCCTTTAACGAAAACAAACTGGATCAGTGCTTCCGCGCGGCGGCTGAATGCACAGAGGAAGCGGTTCTGAACAGCATGCTGTGCGCTGAAAGCGTGACAGCCGCGTCCGGAGCTGTCCGCCATACGCTTGATGAATTCATTTGAGGCCGAGTTTGATAAAATTGACAGCAAGGCCGCGTTCCGCCGGATGCTCCGCGAGCGGGAAAAAATGTCCCCGCAGGCGCGTGAAGCAGCCGACCGGGTGATCACAGCCCGTGTGCTGAAATCCGCGGAATACAGGGCCGCGAAGACGATCTTCATCTATGTTTCGACTGCTTCGGAGCCGGATACCCTGCCGGTCATTCGGGATGCGCTGAAAAACGGGAAACAGGTGTGCGTGCCAAGGTGCCTTAAGGGTCATCAGATGGAGGCGGTCCGGATCACGGGCCTGTCCGATCTGCAGCCCGGCGCGTACGGGATCCCGGAGCCGTCGGAGGGCTGCATCACTGTGCCGCCGGAGCGGATCAATCTGGCCGTCATTCCCTGTGTGGCCGCCTCTGAAAAGGGGGAGCGTCTGGGGCACGGCGCGGGCTATTATGACCGCTATCTGCCGGGCGTGAAGGCCTGTAAAATGTGCCTTTGCTTTTCATGGCTTCTTTTTTCAAAGATCCCAACCGATCCGCATGATATCCCGATGGACATCGTCATCACGGATGACGGAAAGGAGGCGCGCTGATGGACCGCGCTGCCTATGAAGCCTATATTCAGACACAGTACGGCGTGCTGCCGGATCGTCCTTTTTCCGATGATGATGACACGGTCGTATACCGTCATCCGGGCAACCGGAAATGGTTTGCCCTCATCATGCGCATCCGGAAGGATCGCCTGATGCCCGGGGAACAGGGAGAAGCGGATGTGGTCAATCTGAAGATCGAGCCGCTCCTTGGCTATGCCATCCGCAGGGAGCCCGGCATCTTTCCGGCCTACCATATGAACAAGGAACGATGGATCAGCGCTGTGCTGGAGGATACGACCTCAGAAGAACAATTGCTGATGCTGACAGATATGAGCTTTTCTCTCACAGAACCGAAAATAAAGTCACGAAAAGGACGGAGGGATGACAATGCCCCGGTATGATATCCTGCTGATGGATGTGGACGGCACCGTGCTGGATTTTCTGGCGGCGGAAAAGGCGGCCATTCAGGCGCTGTTTTTAAAATTCGGGTTTGGCCCCTGCACGGATGAGATGGTCGCGCGGTATTCCGCGGTGAACGTGCGCTACTGGGAGGCCCTTGAGCGCGGTGAGCTGACCAAGCCGGAGGTGCTGGTGGGCCGTTTCCGGGAGTTTTTCGCCCTGCAGGGATTGCCTGTTGAAAAGGCCGGAGAATTCAATGACGTGTATCAGCTTGCCCTCGGGGATACCGTTGTTTTCTGCGATGACTGCCTGCCGCTTCTGAAGCAGTGGAGAAACAGCCTTACCCTGGCCGCCGTCACGAACGGCACCTATTACGCCCAGCATAAAAAGCTGACTGTCTCCGGGCTGTATCAGGTGTTCCATCAGGTGTTCATTTCGGAAAAGATCGGAACGGAGAAGCCCGGAAAAGCCTTTTTCGAGCATGTTTTCAGGGTGCTTGACGCGCGGGATCTGTCCCGTGTGCTGATCGTGGGCGATTCGCTCACCAGCGATATCCGCGGCGGCAATAACGCCGGGATTGACACCTGCTGGTATAATCCGAAGGGCGCTGTGAATGATAAGGGCGTGACAGTGAACTACGAGATCCGTGATCTGCATGAGCTGACCGCGATCCTGAACGGGGAAAATGAAATGGTCAAAAGCCTGCTGACAAACACCTATAACACCCGTGAATTCGGCGGTCATCCGCTGAAAAACGGCGGTTTTACACGCTGTGACCGCCTGTGGCGCAGCAGTGTGCCCCGGGATATCACAGAAGAGGACATCGCGCTCCTTCAGGAACACCGGATCACCACCGATATCGATGTACGCACGGAATCGGCCTTGTCAAAGCTGCCGGATCCGCTGCGGTCCCTGCCCGGCATAGCATATCATTTCTATCCCATCGAGGAGGGCGCGTATGTTCCGGCCAGCCTCGCGGAGGTGCCCGTCACCTATATGGAGATCGCGCGGTCGGGGAGCATCGCATCGGTGTTCCGCGCCATCGCCGCCGCGCCGGGGGGCGTGCTTCTGCACTGCACCGCCGGGAAGGACCGGACGGGGGTCATCTGTGCCATCCTGCTGCTTTTATGCGGCGCGGAGGATGAGGAGATCTGCCGGGATTACGCGCTCAGCCGCGAATACAACCGTGAAAATCTGGAGCGCATGCTGCGGGAGCATCCGGAATATGACCGTGATGCCGTAACGGCGCGGGAGATCAGCATGATCACCTTTCTTGGCATGTTCCGCGAGCAATTCGGCACGGCGGAACAGTATCTGGCAGCCATCGGCCTGACCGATACGGAGATCAGCGCGCTGAAAAACAAGCTGACCGAATGATCAACCAGACGCGTCCCAGGAAACCGGGGCGCGTTTTGCTGTTTTGTTGCTTTTCTGTGACGGCAAATTATTAAATCATGGGATATGACATTGACAAGCAGGAAAACTTCTTTATAATATAGATGGAATAGTGTCTTTAATGGTAAAAGAATACCTGTGATATTTAAAAGTTTCGACAGAAAATACGAAAAGAGGCCAACAACATGAAAAAACGGATGCTCAGTCTGCTCATCGCCTTCATGCTCGTCTGCTCGTCAATGCCGGCAGTTTTTTCCGAGTCTGAAGGGCTGGACGAACCTGCGGAGGTCGTCAGCACAGAACAGGTGACGGAGACCAGCGAAGAACAGCCTGCCGTAACGGAGGCTGCCGAAGAAACGCCCGTCACGGCTGAAGAGGAGCCCTCTGTTGTCGAGAACGTGACGGATGCTCCGGTCGTGGAAGAGACCGTTCAGGAGGAAGTCGTTTCCGAAGCGGAAGAGATCGTTGAAGAAGTTTCCGAAGACGACGCTTCTGAAGAAGACGCTTCCGAAGAAGAAGTCATCGCGGCCGCCGAGAATGATCCGGCCGTCTACACCGTCAACACCTGGGGCATCAAGCACCTCACGGCGGACGCGCCCGCGTCTGTGACGGAAGGCAATGCCGTTACGATCGCGCTGACCGCTGAAGAAGGCTACGCGCTGCCCGGCAGCGTCACCCTCACGATCGGCGGAAACGGCGTATCCGTGAAGAGCCTCACCCGCGCGGAAGCGGAAGAACTGCGCGAAAAGAACGAACTGCCCGAGGACGCGATCCTCTACTACACCGATTCCGGTAAGCTCGTGATCCCCGCCGCGCGCGTGACCGGCGATATCGTGCTGAACGCCGAGGGCGTGCTGATCGAAGAAGAGATCGAAGACTATAACAAACTTATCGATAAAAAGGCAAAAGAAGTCGATGCGGCAAAGAACCGCGAGGCTACTCAGCTGGAAAAATACCGTACAAGGGTCCGTGCCATGGAGGAAAACGGAGGCTATAATATCCTTGCCATTGTTTTGAAGGCGGGGAATTTTTCCCAGCTTCTGACAGCAATGGACGACATGGGCGAGATCATGCAGAGCGATAAGCAGCTTCAGCGTGATTATGCCGCTGCCCGCGAAGAGACGGAAGAGATTAAGGCTCAGTACGAGGAAGAAAAGGCCGGATACGAGGCTCAGCAGAAGATCCTTGAACAGGAACAGGATGAGATCAGCAAGCAGATAGAAAGCGCGTCAGAGCTTCTTGAGAGCCTTGACGAAGAAATAGAAAAAGCCATGGAGCTTTATAAGAAATACGATGTATACGTTATTTCCGACGAGATCTGGTCTGATATCCTTCTGAACGGAAACCGTCATATTC
>CALCTW010000004.1 GCA_937907055.1 uncultured Clostridia bacterium
CTTTTCCGTATAGCAGTTGCCTGCAATGTGGCTGCGCTTATCGATCACCAGCACGCACTTGCCGCGCGCCATGGCCTGCTGCGCAAACACCGCGCCAAACAGACCTGCGCCCACCACCAGATAATCGTACATAAGTCATCCTCCCCTGCCGCCTGCGCGGCCTTTGCCGTGTGGCAGTCGATGGCCTGACGGGTCGTCAGGCGCTGCTCCGGCATCCAGCCCTCCGGCGGATAGTGATCATAATCCTTGCGCGTAACGGCGCAGTAGATATTTTTGACCGGCTCCAGCGATTCAATGGGGCAGTCGCTGCCGCTGGTGATGAGCACGCCGTCCTCATACAGGGTGCGCCAGTTGTAGCTGGTTTTTTCCATCTCCGCGCCGACGCGGTCCCGGCAGATGTGCAGGTCATATTCAGTAAAGACCGGCTGCGCCAGCACCTGAACTTTCATTTCGCGGATCTGCTGAAGCTGTACGGCATCGGTGATCTGGCAGTGGACCAGTCCGTCCGGGATCTCATCCGTGCCGGGCACGGTCTCCCTCGCGAAGCGGATGGCGTCCAGCACGCGCTGCACGGCGCCGTCGCCGATGCAGTGCACAACAGTGGGCATACCCGCGCGGTGACCGGCAGCCAGCAAAGCGTTCATTTCATCCTGCGTGGCCACTTCGCTGCCGTGGGTGTCCGGTTGATCCGCGTAGGGACGGCGGAGAAACGCGGTGCGCGCGCCCAGACTGCCGTCCGCGTACAGCTTGCGCGGCCCGATACGGTACAGGTCATTGCCCTCGTTCCAGTGATGGCCGTTCTGCAGGAAGGTGTGCAGGATGTCATTGGTGGTGAGCATGCATTGCTGCACCACGCGCACCGGCATGCGGTCCTCCGCGGCCAGTTCCTGATATGCCCGGATCACGGTCTCGATGCCAAAACCGTCCGTGCAGAAGTCATCGCTGTACAGACCGGTCAGACCGGCGTCCGCCGCGCTGTTCAGGCCTTCCAGCAGGGCTTCCTTGCAGGCGGCTACGCCGCGGTCGGGGGTGTTTTCGGTAAAAAGGGGAATGGCGTTTTCGGTGACGATGCCGTTTTCAAGATCCAGACGGCTGCCGGCAGGGACAGGGGTGGCGGCATCGATGCCGTTCGCCTGCATGGCCGCGCGGTTGACCATCATCATGTGTCCGCACACACGGGTAAGGGTGAGCGGATGATCGCCCGCGGCTTCGTCCAGTTCGGCCAGGGTGGGAAGACGGCGGTCCTCCCACAGATCCTCATTAAAGCCGCGCGCGCTGATCTTTTCGCCCTTCGGCGTTTTGGCGGCGTGGTCACGGATCATTTGCAGCATGATATCGCGGCTCTTGACCTGATCCAGCACGAGGCCGCGCTCGGTGATGGCTTTTGAAAGGATATGCAGGTGGGTGTCCACCATGCCGGGATAGACATGGGCGCCTTTAAGATCGGTGACGATCGCTTCCGGGGAGATCCCGTCGGCTTCGCCCGTGCCCATGGCGGCGATACGGTTGTCCTGAAGCTTCACCCAGCCGGTGAAGGCGCGTTCCTGTTGATGAAAATGTCCGTTGATCAGATATTGTTCCACGGGATGCCTCCGTTCAGGGATTGATGGAATGCATTATAGCATATCTTCTTTATATTGCCAAATCAGCCCGCGTTCTCCGGCAGATCGGCGATTAGGCACAGAAGTTCAATGATCTCGCCCGACAGATCGGGATCCGCGAGGTACTTTTTGAAGAAGCAGAGCGTGGGCCATTGCGCGATCATGACGATCCATTCATAAAGCGGGAGGGTGCTTTGCTCCAATTCATTCATGTGATAGAAACGCCGGATGGTTTCCATATGGCGCTGATGGTAGTCAAGCGCGCAGTTGAGCCTGTGCCGGGCGCCGACCGGGGTCAGATGGGTCTCATCGTAATCAAAGCCGGTCATATTGGCGATCTGGTTGACGATCACCTCTGTTCCGGCCAGATTGAAATCGATAAAGCCGCGGAAATGCTGATCCGTGTCGATCAGGATGTTTGAATAGTTCTCATCCCCCTGAAAAACGCAGCGGGGAAGCTGCTTATAGACGGCGCGAAGCCTTTCCCGAACAGACTGATGACGCTTTTGCAGTTTTTCCGCCACATCGGGGCGCTGCATGCTGTTCAGCTGCGCGATCAGGAGATTGAAATTCTGCTCTTTTTCGTCCATGCCGCTTTCCAGATCAAACGGACTGAGATCGAAAAGGCTGTACATCCCCATGGTATCAAGAAGATCCACATCCCGGTACTTTTCCGCGAAGCGGGCAAAGTGCTCGTCCACTTCGCGCGCCAATCGGTCTTCATCCTGTACGGTCACTTCGGACGCGAGGGGAAGATCGATATACTCGGAAAGGTAATACTGCAGACTGTGCCACGGGTGCAGATAAGCGCCGTCCGGCGCGGGAAGAAAGCGCGGGCACGCGATGGACAGCGCGCGGTAGCGGAGCACCAGCCGGCTCAGGCCCTGCAGGCGCGCTTCGGTCATATCCGGCGCGTTGCAAAAGCGCAGGACATATTTTTTATCAATGATATAGTTAAGACGGATGTCTTTTTCGTCGTGCGTGGAATCGATGAGCCGAATGTCACCGATCTCATGAATGCCGTACGACTGCAGAACGGCGGACAGATCCGCTTCGGAAGGGGCTGACATATTTTTCGGGAAAAGCTCCCCGACGGTTATTTCACAATGATGGATCATATATTACTCCGGGTGATACAGAAGGGTCTTAAAGGATGACTTAAAAAGCACCGGAGCGCCCGAAGGCGCTCCGGTGAGGAAAACGGATCACAGAAGCTTCTTGTACAGTTCCTTGATCTCCTCGACAGAGGTGTCGCGGGGATTGCCGGGACGGCAGGCATCGGCATAGGCGCTTTCGGCCAGGAAGTCCAGATCGTCGGGATTGACGATGGCCTTCAGGTCGGCCGGGATGCCGACATCCAGACTGAGCTGCTTCACGGCGTCGCAGGCGGCCTTGCGGTATTCCTCCACAGACATGGCTTCGACACCCTCAACACCCATGGCGGCGGCGATGTACTTGTACTTGTCACCGGTCACGGGAGCGTTGTACTCCATGACGCAGGGGAGAAGGGTCGCGCACGCTTTGCCGTGAGGCATATCGTAATAAGCCGAAAGGGTGTGAGCCATGGAATGGTCAACGCCGAGCCCTACGTTGGAGAATCCCATGCCTGCGACGTACTGACCGAGCGCCATTCCTTCTCTGCCCTCTTTGGTGTTGTTGACGGCGTCTCTGAGAGAACGCGAAATTATCTCGATTGCTTTGAGGTGGAACATATCGGAAAGCTCCCATGCTCCTTTTGTGATATAGCCTTCGATGGCGTGAGTCAGCGCGTCCATGCCGGTAGCAGCGGTGAGAGACTTCGGCATGGTGGACATCATATCGGGGTCTACGACGGCGACGACGGGGATATCGTGGCAGTCGACGCAGACGAATTTTCTCTTTTTCTCAACGTCCGTGATGACGTAGTTGATGGTGACTTCCGCGGCGGTGCCTGCGGTAGTGGGGACCGCTATGATGGGAACGCACGGATTTTTGGTGGGAGCGACTCCCTCGAGAGAGCGGACGTCGGCGAATTCGGGGTTGGCGATGATGATGCCGATGGCTTTTGCCGTATCCATGGAAGAGCCGCCGCCTATTGCGATTATCGTTGACATTTTTCAATCCTCTGTTTTCACCGTAATGGTATTGCCATCCGTCGTTGCTACGACGCTTCCGGCGTAGTC
>CALCTW010000005.1 GCA_937907055.1 uncultured Clostridia bacterium
GCGGCGTGCTGTGATATGATAAGGAGGAAACCATGGTGAAGGTACCGGAAAGCGCGTATCTGAGCGGTATCAGGCCGCTGCTTGAAAAGCTGCGCCGCGAGCTGAGTAGCAGCTGCGTCATCAGGAAGTTCTTTGCAAATCCACCGTTTATCCATAATTCATTTTTTAACGACCCGCAAAAATAAGTAATAATATTTACAAATGCAACCCTTTACGACCCTATAAAAATTAAATTTTCATTTTTTTATCGATATCATCCACGTAGAGTTTCATCTTCTTGTCTGTTTCGTACAAGTTTGAAACCGTTTTACAAGCATGGAGAACCGTTGCGTGATCTTTATTACCGCAATAAGCACCAATCAATGAGAGCGGTAGCTTCGTATATTTTTTAGCAAAATACATACTCAACTGACGCGCTTGAACAATCTCGCGCTTACGAGTATTCGCATTAATCGTGTCTGTTGGGATTTTGAAATAGTCGCAAATAATCTTCTGGATATACTCGATAGAGATCTCTTTCGCATTGGATTTCACATACTTATCCACCATTTCCTTTGCCAGATCAACGGTGATGTCGCGGTGATTCAGGGAAGCTTGTGCGAGGATGGCAATCATAGCCCCCTCCAGCTCACGAGTGTTCGAAGTAACACGCAACGCCAAGTAGTCGATAACCTCTTTCGGGAATTTGATACCATTGTTTTCCAACTTCTGGGTAATGATGGCGATACGAGTTTCCAGATCGGGGATCTGCAAATCGGCTGCCAAGCCCCATTTGAAACGGTTTAGCAGACGGGCTTCAAAACCAGCAATTTCCACTGGAGACTTATCTGCCGTGATGATAATTTGCTTATTGCGTTGATGCAACCAGTTGAAAATATGGAAAAACTGCTCCTGCGTCTTACCTTTGGTCCCGGAAATGAACTGGATATCATCGATCATCAGCACGTCAAAATTGCGGTATTTTTCACGGAATTCATTGGCGCTCTTGCTGTTCTGAATGTTGTTGATCACTTCATTTGTGAAAGCTTCGGCGGTCAGATAGCAGATGCGGGTGTCCGGTCTTTCATCCAGGATATAATGACCGATAGCCTGCATCAGATGCGTCTTTCCAAGGCCGACTCCGCCGTAAATGAACAGCGGGTTGAAGGCTTCGTTCGGACTTTCCGCCACAGCAAGCGCGGCAGCATGCGCGAAACGGTTGTTATTGCCCACGACGAAGGAGGAGAAGGTATAGCGCGGGTTCAGCATGGAGCGCCCAATGTTGGACTGCGCCTTCTTTTCCATTTCCGCCGCGCCGTTCATAAACTCCTTGGCCTCGGCAGGGGGCATGAGCTTGGCCGTGATCTTATGCCCGGCGCACTGGGTGAGGGCATTGGTGATCAGTTCATTATAGCGGGGCTGAACAAAACGATAATAGAAATCAGTTGCGGTTTCGATGTAAAAATGATCGTCTTTCAGCGCGACCGGCTTCAGGGCGGAACTGATCCAGGTGTTGAATGTCACCTCGGTCATATCCTCACGCATCAGGCTGCAGGCCTGTTCCCATAAAGTCATGTGATCCAAAGCAGTTGCCTCCGTTTATCGCTCTATCAGGAAATCGCGGTCAGACCGGCTGCTCTGAATACAGAAGCGCCGGATGCCGCGGCAAGTTCATGGAAGTACACGTGTTTTCACGCTTTGATATCATAACAAAAGGCCTTTTGCTTTTCAAGGGTGCTCGGATTGGGGAAAAAATGAAGGATTCGGTCATTAAACAGACCAGCGGAAAAACAACGCCACTATATTTTGCGATACCTTCCGGCTTTGCCCCCTATTGCTCGAAATCGTGCCTTCTCCCTTTTGGGAAAATGACAGAATTATTAAATTTGTTTGCTGAGAAATGAAAAGGCGGATGTGAAAGATACCGGGGGCGGGCCGGATGCGGCGAGCGTAAATGTTTCATTGAATATATGAGATGATATGATATAATGAAGCAGGGATGATGATCGGAAACGGACCGTGTCATGATCCGGGAAATACGGAAAGAGGATTCGGGAGATCGAACGATGCAGGAACAGGTGAACGATCTTTCTCATGAAAATACATCCGGGGCGGCAGCACAGGATCTGACCGCCATGAACGGACGGCCGAAAAAAGTGCGTGTGGCCGGGAATACCGCGACCAACACTTTGAAGCTGATCGCCCTTCTGTTTATGGTCATCGATCATGTGGGCGCGGTTTTCTTTACGCTCAAAACGGGACATTATATACCGGAGATGCGTATGTTTGGGCGGATCGCTTTCCCGCTGTACGCGTGGTGTATAACCGTTGGTGCTGAGTATACGCGTGACATCGGGAAGTATCTGCTCCGGATCCTGATCATCGGCGCGATTGCGCAGCCGGTCTACGCGTGGGCGATGCACCATGAATGGTATCAGTTCAATATCTACGCAACGCTCTTCCTCGGGCTGATCGGTATCGCCGGCATAAAACTGAATCGCTTCGGCAGCCGATACTGGATGCCGCTTCTGGCGGTCATGATCTCACTGGTCGTGAAGGTGGATTATGGTTTCCAGGGTGTCCTGTTTATCATGTTCCTTTATATGTGCCGGGAACGGCGCAGCGCGATCGTTGCCGTGATAGCCGCGTACTGTCTTTTCTGGGGCTACACCAGCGGCAGTCAGCTGACAGAGGTGTTTGGCATTACATTGCCTAAAAAACTGGATTGGCTGCCGTATGGTCAGTATCTGCTGAACAGCATTTTCAGAATGCAGGCCTGCGCGGCTTTCGCGATCCCGTTTATGGTACTTCGGATGAAGAATATCCGATACCCGAAGCGAAGCGTACAGATCACGTTGATGGGGCATACATTCAGCGTTCCTGTTGACGTGGGAAAGATCATCGGGTACGCGGCTTATCCCGGTCATCTGCTGATCATCGGGATCATCAGGGCGCGGATGGGGATCTGAGGATCAGGAGGATTCATCTCCCCGGTTTATTGATACCGGCTTGCAGGATCATCTACGCGGAATCTTCGCGGATTCAGCGTATTGATCTGTAAAATACCGTATTCCACCAAACAGGAATGCGGTTTTTGTTATTTCGGGGCTGTCTTGACCGCCGAAAGAGGATTGTTACACACATTAAGAAGCATTAACATACATTAAACCAATTTGAAATACTTCCTCAATAGTATTTCTTTGGGGGGTGTGTTATACTTTTCATGGTGTTTTGCAGCGTTCTTTAGATATACATTTTCGGGACGGCAAAACACATCACAGACCTGAGGAGGTATTCCCAATGATGAAAAAGCTGATCTCTCTTCTGCTGGCGATCATTTTGGTGCTTTGCGCCGCGATGCCCGTAGCGTTCGCTTATAGCGTGAGTGACCTGAAGCGCACCCTTGAATATAATATGAAGGGTGACGATGTGAAGATGGTCCAGGAACGTCTGCAGTTCTACGGATACTACAGTTATGACACGACTGATCCGAATCAGCCGACCGGTCACTACACCAATTCCGTGAAGCAGGCTGTGCTGAAGTTCCAGAAGGCCAATGGTCTGAAGCAGGATGGTAAAGTGGGCCCCAACACCTGGGGTATCCTTGTGACTGATACCGGTGTCAAGAGCTCCGAGGATGTGACCTACACCAAGCTTACCTACGGCATGACGGATGATCTGGTCGTGACCGCGAAGTATCGTCTGGCGTTCTATGGTTTCTGGGATGTTCAGCCCGACACCATGGGCAAGTATTTCTCCGCCAACCTGAAGGCTGCTGTTCGCCGCTTCCAGAAGAGGAACGGTCTGACCGATGACGGCGTGATCGGTGCCAAGACCTGGGCTGTTCTGAACGGCACCACCGGCGTGCATTTCACCGATCCTACCTTTGAACGCATCGAGCGCGGCGATAACGACGACCGTGTCAAGACCGTTCAGCTGGCGCTGAAGAATTATTACTACTACACCGGTAAGATCGACGGCGACTTTGACTCCGAAGTGGAAAAGGCTGTTGTCCGCTTCCAGGAGAGCAACGGCATGACTGCTGACGGTATCGTGGGCGAGAAGACCTATGACGCGCTCGTCAACGGGACTGCCGATATCCTGAACGGCGCGATCCCCAAGGTCGCCCTGTATGAAGGTGTACGCGGCTACGACGTGTATGTGCTGCAGAACCGTCTGTATTCCCTCAACTTCCTGACCGGTATTTATCACGAGGGCCTCTACGATACGAAGACCGTTGAAGCCGTCAAGGCTTTCCAGGCTAAGAACGGTCTGCCCGAAAACGGTATTTTCAATAATGAGACCGTCCGTTATCTGTGGGCCAGCGATGTGAGCGCCAACGAAGATATCAAGAAGGATACGATTGAGGACTTCCCGAAGCTTTCTCTCTACAGCACCGGTAAGGATGTCAGCAATGCTCAGATGAAGCTGAAGACTGCCGGTTTCCTGCTGGGCAAGGCTGACGGCAAGTTCGGCCCGATCACCGAAGAAGCTGTCCGCAAGTTCCAGAAGGCCAACGGCCTGTATCCCGATGGTATCATCGGCGAACAGACCTGGCTCCTGCTGAACGCGATCGATGTGACCTACGCTGATCAGGAGATCACCATTCCCGATCAGACCAGCAGCACCGTTCCCACCCGCAAGCTGTTCATCGGCACCAGCGGATCTTCTGTCAGCTGGCTGCAGAAAAAGCTGGCCGACCTCGGATATCTGACTTATTCCGATATCGATGGTAAGTTCGGCCCGATCACCGATGGCGCTGTGAGGTCCTTCCAGAAGGATCAGGGCCTGACGGATGACGGTATCGTCGGCAACAAGACCTACAACGCGCTTTACAACGCTGCCCCGTAATCATTTATAAGGATCGATGGACCCGCCTGAATACAGGTCGGGTCCATTTTCTATGACGGATGGCGGGGCAAATAAAGATAGAGGACTCCTTCCCCGGCGAAAGCGCGGCCGGCGAAGGCCGGATCAGGCGGAGGCGGCATCGCGATATGAACCCCGGACCCATGAAATGAAAGGGCTTTGGGGAGCGGCAAGGAATTGAAAAACATATCAAAAATCGCCGGAAACCCTGATCGATCCTGAGAAAATAATTTGACGCTCGTCATAACTTATGATATAATCCTTGAGTGATTTTCTTATGGAGGTAATGTTAACATGTCCGGACATTCCAAATGGCATAATATTCAGGCCAAGAAGGGCAAGACTGACGCCGCTCGCGGAAAGATCTTCACCAAGATCGGTCGTGAGATCGCGATCGCAGTGCGCGAAGGCGGCGCGAATCCTGATAGCAACAGCAAGCTGAAGGATATCATCGCCAAGGCAAAGGCCAACAATATGCCTAACGATAACATTCAGCGCAGCATCAAGAAGGCTGCCGGTGAAGGCACCGGTGCCAACTATGAAGAAATGACCTATGAAGGATACGCTCCCGGCGGTGTCGCCGTGATCGTTGAGATCGTGACCGATAACCGTAACCGCACCTCCAGCGATGTGCGTCATATCTTCGATAAGAACGGCGGCTCTCTGGGCACTCCCGGCAGCGTCGGCTATATGTTCGATAAGAAGGGCGTCATCGTGATCGAGCGCGAACCCGGTATGGATGAAGACGAGATGATGATGCAGGCTCTGGAATGCGGCGCCGAAGACGTGAAGGTGGAAGAAGACGCCTTCGAAGTCATCACCGCTCCCAATGACTTCAGCGCGGTTCGTGAAGCGCTTGAAGCGGCGGGCTTTGCTTTCGTTTCTGCCGATAAGCAGATGATCCCTCAGAACACTGTGGCTGTGACCGATCCCGATACCATCACCAAGATCCAGAAGCTGCTGGATATGCTGGATGATAACGATGATGTCAGCGAAGTGTATCACAACGCTGAGCTGCCCGAAGAAGAAGAGGAAGAATGAAAAAACGGATATTAGCGGTTGTTCTATTGCTTCTGCTGACATTCGGTATCGTCGGTCCTTCAGTTGCGGACAGCGAATTAAGCGTGGAGCGGCATTTTGCCGCTCCAACTTATTATGACTCCTATCTTACGATACCGACCGGAAAGACGTTTGCCTATTACGCGCAGAATGATCCGCTCTGGGGCGGGATGTGCTACGAATCACGGAATTCCGGAAAGTGGCGTCCCTTCCGTGACGGCGGATGCTGCCCGACCAGTGTGGCCATGGCGCTTCGGTGTATACTGACGCCGGAAGAGCTGCTGGCGCTTTCGGATCATTATAAAACGCCCTATTCGCTTTGTGAGGACAGCATCAACCGTGTACGCTGTGACAGCAGATGCACCCGTTATTTCATTACATCGGCTGCTGATTATGCCAAGTTCCTTCCGGTCGTGATGGGCGATTTTGCCACCGGCAATAATGACCGCGGCATTGTTTCGCGCGCCGATAATGTGGGTACAGGCCTTCAGTTTATCGATGCTCTTGTTTCGATCTTTGATCTGGAACTGAAAAAGACAGAATCCATCAAGGAAGCTGTGATCGCGGCCGATAACGGCTGCGGCGTTGTGGCATTTGCCGGAAGGGACGGCGCCTTCACCGGTACCGGTCATTATATCTTGCTGGCCGGCGCGGACGAAGACTACTATTACTTCCTCGATCCGCTTTGCCGTGAGGATTATTCCAAAACGGACAAGTACGGGACGATTACGGTCTTCGATCAGGGAAGTGTGGGCGTGAAAAAAGAAAAACTGCTTGACGCACGTCTGTATTCTTTTATCATTCTATCAAAAAAGTAAAAATCCCGCGGTGAGCGGGATCATGAAGGGCTGCACAGGGGATGATCATTCATCCGCTGGCAGATCATATATCCTTTTGACCTCGTCGGTATCCGTACCGTCGGGGTTTTTTGTGATCAGCGGAGGCTGAATGATCACACCGTCGGACGCGCCCTTGACGGCATCCACAAGGATCAGCCGGGCGGGGGCGTTCAGATAGGAGTGGACGAAACGGAGCTGCTTTGGAATCAGGGAAGCCTCGGCCAGCACGGATAATAATTCACCGCTTCTGGCCGCGGGAAGCATGATGAAAAGATGACCGTGATAACGCAGCAGATACTTCGCAGCGGCGGCAATATCCTGCAGGGTGCATTCTGTTTCCTGACGGGCCGGGCGTTTGTCCGGATTTTGCGAGAGCAGGGCGGCATCCTTTCTGGAATACGGGGGATTGCACACGACGGCATCATATTGCGCGTGCGGAAGGAGACTTCTGATCTCCCGTAGATCACCCTGAATCACATGGATGACGGATCCAAGCGCGTTCAGCTCCATGGTGCGCCGTGCGCGTTCCGCCGCGTCGGGGTTGATTTCAATGGCTTCCGCCTGCCCTAACCGGCAGCGCGCGTGGACCAGCAGCGGAAGAATGCCGGTGCCTGTTCCGAGGTCGACCAGACGGCTGCCTTTTTTGACTCTCGCAAAGTCAGCCAGCAGCACGGAATCCATCCCGAAGCAAAAAGCGCCTTTTTTCTGAATGATCTTCAGACCATCTCTTTGAAGATCATCGATCCGTTCGCCGTCGAACAGTTGTACATCATTCATGCTTCCGCGACCTCCGCAGACTTGATGAAAAGGGTGTAGGACCATGATCTCAACGAGTGATCTCCGTTACCGGAGAAACACTGAAATCAATAAAGAACCGGCCCTGAAACACCGAAATCCGGTTTTGAAGTATATCATGGCCGGAACTATTTTGCAAATGAAGCATACAGCATTGATACGGAGGAGCGTAAAATCCGGTAACAGATACTTGTAAAAGAACACGAAATAAGGTAAAATAATTAGGTATGAAGACACTTGACCTTTTGTCTTTAGTCCGTGACAGTTATGCTGCTGCGGGAAGCCCGGAAAGCGTGCTGGTCGCGTTATCCGGAGGGGCCGATTCTGTGGCGCTGATGCTTCTTTTGAAAGCATTGCGCGAGGAAGGCACACTGCCTCACTTGGAGGCGGTACATGTCAATCATGGCTTGCGGGAGAACAGCGCACAGGAAGAAAAGCGTGTGCGCCTTTTGTGTTTGGAACAGGATGTTCTGCTGCACACTGTACACGTGACAGTGAAAAACGGAAACCTGGAGGCACAGGCACGCGCCGCCCGCTATGAAGCCATTGAGACAGTCCTGCAGGAGACAGGGATCCGGTGCCTTGCATTGGCGCATCACGCGGGGGATGTCGCGGAAACAGTGCTGATGCGTTTGATCCGCGGATGCGGAGACGGTCTGTCTTCGATCCGGGAGATCTCCCACGCTCAAGGCAGTTATATGCTGTGGCGTCCGCTGCTGTCGGCGGTGCCGGAAGAACTGAAGGCTTATGATACGGCTTTGAAGATCGCATGGTGCGAGGACGAAAGCAATCAGGATACCTCCTATACGCGGAATTATATCCGCCACGAAGTGCTTCGTCCGCTGGAGGAACGCGCCGGTAATGTCCGGCGAAATATCACAAGATCCGCGCTGATCCTGCAGGATGAACAGGATCACTTTACAAAGCTGGCGATGTCCTTTCTTCAGTGTCACGCGGGCCGGGAACTGATTCCGTGGCTGGACGCGGAAGCGCTCGCCGGGCTTGATAAAGCAAGCAGACGTGCTGTGATCCGCGCGTTCACGAAGCCCTATGTTTCCGAACTTACGTTTGATGAGACGGAAGCCGCGCAGCTGCTTCAGCACGGCGGGGGCATCAATCTGCGCGGCGGATGCCGGTTGGAACGCTATGGAAGCAGGCTGTATCTGACCACAGCAGAACGACCGGAAAAGCCGTCAGGCGAGATCCTGTTTGTACCCGGCGGCAACAACGCGGTGCCGGACGGAAAGAATATGCAGCGAATGCCCGTCTCCGTGGCGGGTCGATGTAAGCTTCGCTTCCGCAGGCCCGGGGATAAGATCATGCCCTTCGGAATGAAGGAAATGAAGTCGCTGGGGGATTATCTGACAGACCGTAAGGTTCCGCGGCCTGTACGGGATCGATTGCCGGTCATGGCCATAGAGGATCGCGTGATCTGGGTGATCGGCGTCGGCTGTGATGAAGCCTGCCGGTGCGATGATACAGAGGAAACGGTACTGGTCACATATCAGTGCCTGGAATGAACAATAGATTCAGGAAGAAGAAAGAGGGTTTATCCGATGGAACGCAACGCGAATATTTATAACGATATCGACAGGATCCTGCTGGATCGGAATGAGATTGCCGAGAAGGTGCAGGAGCTTGGCAAGATCATCACGCGGGATTATCAGGGAAAGGATCTTGTACTGATCGGTATTCTGAAGGGCGCGATGGTCTTCTTTTCCGATCTGATTCGTGAACTGGATCTGCCTCTGAATGTCGAATTCATGGCTGTTTCTTCTTATGGCCGCAGCACCAAGAGCAGCGGTGTTGTCCGCATCCTGAAGGATCTGGACCGTGATGTGAGCGGGATGCATGTGCTGATCGTGGAGGATATCGTGGACAGCGGCATGACGCTGAGTTATCTGAAGGAAGTGCTGAACACCCGGAACGCGGCTTCTGTTGAGATCGCTTCTCTGCTGGATAAACCCGCTCGCCGCCGTGTGAATCTGCAGGTCAAATACAGCTGCTTTGATATTCCGGATGAGTTTGTGGTCGGATATGGGCTGGATTATGACGAAAAGTATCGTAATCTACCGGATATCGGGGTGCTGAAGCCCGCGATCTATGAAAAGGCTGAATAAAGATATCAATTAAGAATTCCGGAGGAAATCGATTTGCGTAGAAAGTCAAATCTTATCGGCTATCTGGTAATGCTTCTCCCGCTCGTTCTGGTCATTTTGCTGATCAGCGGTGTGGGGTCTACTGATAACAAACAGAGACAGTATTATTCCCTGATCAAGGAGATCCAGGAAGGGAAGATCGACAAGGGCTGTATTCAGGGAAACCAGTTCTACTGGACGCAGAAGGGCAGTGACAACAGCAATTATTTCCCCGACCGTTATGATTATCATACGGTGATCGGCGGGGACTTTTATGATACTGTGACCAAGCTGACCGCCGAGAAGATGGGGAAGAGGCCGGATGAAGTCTCGGCCGCGGATTATGGCTTTGATCTGTATTACCGCGCTGTAGAGAACAACGAGTTCGTGACGATCTGGCTGCCGACACTGGTTCCCTGCGCGCTGATTATCGTGCTTTATATGATGCTGGTGCGTTCACAGAACGCGAGCAGCAACAAGGCGATGAATTTCGGTAAAAGCAAGGCGCAGCTGGTGGATCCGGCGCACAATAAGACGACCTTTGCCGATGTTGCCGGCGCAAAGGAAGAAAAAGAGGAACTGGCGGAGATCGTCGATTTCCTGAAGGATCCCAAGAAGTACATTGATCTGGGCGCGCATATCCCGACCGGTGTGCTGATGGTGGGCCCTCCGGGTACCGGTAAGACCCTGCTGGCCAAAGCTGTAGCCGGCGAAGCAAAGGTTCCCTTCTTCTCCATTGACGGTTCCAGTTTTGTGGAAATGTTTGTGGGCATGGGTGCCTCCCGTGTTCGAGATCTGTTTGAACAGGCAAAGCGCCGCGCGCCGGCGATCATCTTTATCGATGAGATCGATGCTGTCGGCCGTCACCGCGGCGCCGGTCTGGGCGGCGGTCATGATGAGCGCGAACAGACCCTGAACCAGCTGCTGGTGGAGATGGACGGTTTTACGACCAATGAAGGGATCATTGTTCTGGCCGCGACAAACCGCCGCGATATTCTGGATCCCGCGCTGCTGCGTCCCGGCCGTTTTGATCGTCAGGTCACGGTCAATTATCCGGATATGGAAGGTCGTGTGGAGATCCTCAAGGTGCACAGCAAAGGAAAGCCGCTGGCTGAGGGCGTGGACCTTGAAAATATCGCAAAGCGTACGCCCTACGCGACCGGCGCGGATCTTCGCAACATCATGAACGAAGCTGCCATTCAGGCTGTGCGCCGTCAGAGCACCACGATCGAACAGAACGATATCATTGAAGCGGTCGAACGGATCCAGATGGGCCCTGAAAAGAAGAGCCATAAGGTGCTGCAGGAGGACCGCGTTATTACCGCTTATCACGAGGCCGGCCACGCGGTGGTTGGACATTATCTGCCAAAGTGCGATGATGTGCACATGATCACGGTCGTTCCCAGAGGTCAGGCGGGCGGTTTCACGCTGGCGCTGCCTGAAAAAGAATTTGATCACTCGGGACGCGAAGAACTGCGTCAGAAGGTCGCGATGCTGCTGGCCGGACGTGCCGCGGAAAGCATTACGCAGCAGGATATCTGCACCGGCGCGGTGAGCGATCTGAAGCGCGCGACGGAGATCGTGCGCAGCATGGTGACCAAGTTTGGCATGAGCGAAGAACTGGGGCTGATGTATCTGGGCAGCGATCAGGAAGTTTTTGTGGGCATGGAATTCGGACAGAGCCGCGAATACAGCGACGCGACAGCTGCCAAGATCGATCAGAATGTGAAGCAGATCCTGGATGATTGCTATAAGATGGCCGCGGATGTGCTGACCGAACATGCGGACGCGCTGCACAAGGTGGCCAATCTGCTGATCGAAAAGGAAACAGTAGATCGTAAGGCATTCCTTGAGTGCCTGGGTGAAGAAGAGAAAAGTGAACGGATGAAGAGCATTAATGGATAATCATCATTGCTTTCTTGCGGATCTTCATATGCACTCGACCGCGTCGGACGGCAGATTGACACCGTCCGAGTTAATGGAGCGCGCGGCGGCTGCCGGGTTAAAGGCGGTCGCGCTGACGGATCATGATACGACAGCCGGGATCGACGAAGCGCGCGAAACAGCGGAAAAGCTGGGAATGGCGTTCCTTCCCGGGATCGAGATCTCGACCGGTAATGGCGGCGATATCCATGTGCTTGGTTATGGCATCGATCCCGAAAATGAAGAACTGAATGTCTTCTGCGCCCAAATGAAACAGGACCGGATCGATCGGATCCCGAAGATGATGCGAAAGCTGGCAGACATCGGTATGCCGCTTGACACGGAACGCGTGATGGCGTTGGCGAAGGGGAGCGTCGGCAGGCCGCACGTAGCCCGTGCCATGGTGGAAGCCGGTTATGTGAATGACCCACAGGAGGCTTTTGCCCGGTATCTGGGAAGCGGAATGCCCGCTTATGTGCCCCGTACTGAAGTCGCGACCGAAGAAGCGGTCAGGCTGATCCTGAAGGCAGGTGGCGTTCCTGTGCTGGCGCATCCGGGAGATTATCCGGATGAGGCGAAACGGATACTTGAAGCAAATGAGAAACGAGGCTGGGGGTTAAAGGGAATTGAGGTTTATTATCCTCATCACCTGGAAAACACCTTTGAACCCTGGATGACGATCGCCCGTGAAAAAGCCTTGCTCGTGACGAGTGGGAGCGATTTCCACTTTGACGGCGATGGACATCATGCGGCTGTTGGAGAAATGGCCCGATACTGGAAGACCGCGGAAGAGGATACGGCTCTTCTGATGCAGGCGGTCAGAAACACTTTTACACAAGGAGCAGAGAATGCGTCGACCCGGTAACAATCAGAACAGATATAAAAGCGGTAATGCGAACGGCGCGGGCCCGACTTATATTCCCGGTCAGACGGGAAGCAGAGGGGTCTACGGGAATGATCTTTCGCAGTTGAAAACACAGTTCAACACACAGCAGCCCCCGGTCGGCGGAGATCCGGACGGTGATGGAAAGAAGCGGCTGAATCCGGTAGCCTTGATCCTGATCGGGGTTGTGCTGCTGATCGGGATCGCGGTCGCGGTTTTTGTGATCAGCGGGCGAAACAATACGCCGATCGATCCGGACACAACCCCCGGTCCCAACGCGTCCAACGCGCAGAAGCGCGCGTATGTACAGCAGTTTGAAGGCTGTTACGCGCATAACATCTTCATTGACGGGATCGATATCGGCGGTAAGACGATCGCGCAGGTTCAGCAGATCATGAATGAGCATATCAATCAGGTCGGCAGCGGCTGGAGCCTGAAGCTGACCTATCAGGGACATGAATTCATTGAACTGACGGATTCGCTGATTGGCATCCATTTCGATGTTGATCAGATCACTAAGGTACTGAATGAAGCCTATACGATCGGTCACAGCGGAGATATCGAAAAAGATTATGAGGATCTGATGTCTCTGAATGAGACGCCGCGTGAGCTTTATACGGCAAAAAGCAGTGTTGACGCGGAACTGATCCGTTCCTACCTGACGCAGATCGCGGATAACATTGCAAAGGCGCCTTCGGATGCTTATCTGGCTTCCTTCAATCCCAATCTTCCGGATCCGTTCAATATCGTGGAGGAAGTCTACGGTGTTTCTCTGGATGTGGAAAGGTGCCTGAACGAGATTATTGAAATGGCCAGTGCCGGCCGCAGCGGTACTTATATCCTGAATCCGGATTATATCCAGCCTGAGGTCACCACGGTGGATATCCGCAAGACCGTCACACTGCTGGCGACCGGTACGACTCCGGTCAACAGCGCGTCGACCGAGAACCGTACCAATAACATCCGTGTTGCCTTCTCGAAGATCAACGGACTGATCCTGAATGACGGGAAGAACTTTTCCTTTAACTCGGTCGTCGGTAAGCGTACCACGAAAAACGGCTTCCTTGAAGCCCCGGCTTATGTTGATAATGAGACCGTTATGGAAGTCGGCGGAGGTGTGTGCCAGGCCAGCAGTACGCTGTACGCGGCTGTTGTGTGCGCTAATCTGAAGGTGACTCACCGTGAGCCGCACAGTATGGCGGTCAATTACTGCGATTTCGGTTTTGACGCGACCGTCAACGGTGAAGGCCACGTGATCGACTTTACCTTCCAGAACAACAGTGGCGGAAAGATCTATATCACCGCGCATGTGGAAAGCACGAATACCCGTAAGCAGCCGTATAAGTGCGTGATCCGGATCTTCGGACCGGCATTTGAGGAGGGTGTCTCCTACAAGATGCGCAGCGAGGAGATCGAAACGATCATCGGTTCTGAACAGCCGCCCGTTTATAAGAGGGAAGACGGCACGCACGGCCTGACTTATACAGATGAACTGTATATGGTAAAGGAAGCTGTGGACGGTCACATCGTCGTCACCTACCGGCAGAAACTTCTGAACGGCACAGTTATCGAAGAAACGAAGATCAGCGAGGATACCTATCCCGCACAGCCGGCTGTTTATTACAGAGGCACAAAACAACGGTAAAAATGAACAATAAAAAAGACCCGAAAGGGTCTTTTTTATATGCGGTGCAGGGTATCGATAAGGATCATTTGGCGCCGCCGGTACATTCGCCCTGCATGAGGTTGATCGTTCTTTCCAAAGCGTCCTTGCTGTTACCCCAGGGCTTATCGGCGTTCCGGTAATCAAATTTCTGGGTGAAATACTCAAGGTCGTCACGATCCTGCTGCAGGGTGTCCTTTAAGTGATCCAGCAGGAGGGAGGAGAGCGACTGAAGTTCTTCCGGAGAGCATTCCGACTTTGCAAGGGCGATCAGGGCCGCGGTATCCGGGATGCAAAGACCTTTGCTTTTTTCAAGCGCGGACCTGAAGGAGGCATCGTTCCGATACAGATGCAGGAATGTGTACAGGTATTTGGCCATCGTTTCACGGATGTCATCGCAGATCACGCATCCCTGTGAGATGGATAGCAACGCGGAACAAAGGGGATCCTCCAAAGCGGCTTCGGGATTGCCGGTCTTTTTGAAAAGAGGAAAACCGCGCTTTCTGGAAGCGGAAGAAGGGGTCAGCTTGTCCAGATTTCGCAGGGTCTCATCCGCGTGTGAAAGCATGAGCAGCGCGAGCCCCAGTTTGTTCTTCTGACCGAGCAGGGCACGCTGATGAGCAGCGCAGAACCCCTTTTTGTTTACCTGAATACGGACATCCGGTTCCATGACAGAGCCGCCCAGATAGTATTCCACACGGCGGTTCTCTACTGTTTCTCTCAGGGCGCAGACCGGGCAATTACGGCCGCTTTTCATGGCATCCCATACAGGGATCGTATCAAGATGATATCTCATAGATCAATTGGTCTGACGGGCAGGCGAGCCGCATTTTGTGCAGGGACTGAGCGCTTTGTACTGGTCGTTATTGACCTCAAAGTAGTAGAACTGTTGCAGCGCGCGGCGTGCCGTAGAGTCCATCGAGGTGCATTGCTTATCAATATGATAGTAGCTTCCGCCGTTCGGATTGTAGTAAAGGATCATATTGGGATTGGCGGTCGGCTTCGGGGTCGGGGTGGGAGCCGGGGTCACGATATCCAGTTTGCCTTCGGCCTGCAGGGCTTCAACAGTGACCAGAACGCCGGAGAGGGAATCCGGATCGATGTACCAGGTGGAGTTGACCTTGAGCATCAGGACCGTATAACGGTAATATACATCAGAGGAGTCGAACACCTTTCCTTTGACCAGCATGGTAATGGTGCGGGAACTATCGGCTTCACTGCCGTCGGTTTTTTCGATAGAATACTGAAGCGGCGTGATATCGCCTAACTTATGGAACAGTGTGACTTCGGCATTCTGCTGCTGTGTGACCCAGTCGGGACGGCAAAGCTGGATACAATCGGCATACTGCTTCTGAGCCCACTTGCTCATAAACAGTTCAAGCTGATGCTTGGCGGCAGAGGTGGTGGTATTGGCGGTGGCGGTCGGTTCGTTTGTCACCTGAATCACAGCAGGCTGTTGTGTAACGTCAACGGGGACAGGCTGTTTGTTGCTGTTCGAGGTAGAGCAGCCGTTGGCGACAGTGGAGATCAGGAACATGCCGATCAGAATGAGGATGAAGGCACAGTAGATGTAAGTGAAACGCTTCCGCCAGCTTTCGTTGAAAGCCTTGAGGAGGTACATGACACCGATGAAACCGCCGATGACGAGCGCCGCGATCAGGCAGGGGAGCGTTTGCATCAGCGTGCCCTTCAGGGTGACCACCAGAATGAAAGCGATCAGGAATAGCAACGGAAGACCGACTGTGAAAGCGATGAGCAGCCAGAGGGGACCGTTGAGATCGCTGTTGCCGAGTTTCTTTTCAAATCTGGGCTGCTGCTTCAGGGGTGGCTCGTTGGCCTGAGGCGCGTAAGTGTAGGGGATCTGCGCCGCTGGCTGCTGCTGCGGCTGAGGCTGCTGATACTGTTGCTGTGCCTGAGCTGCGCGCATGGCTTCCATCTGGGAATAAGCGGCCTGTTCCTGCAGGAAGGCCTGCTGGCGGTATCCGGGCTCCTGCCTGGGACCGGTGGCGGGCTGAGCAGCATACGGGACATACGCGGGCTGATTATACACAGGCATGCTCTGCACAGGCTGGTTATACACGGGCATTCCCTGTACAGGCTGATTATAAGCAGGCTGACCATAGCCGGGCTGCTGGGGATAGGCCTGCTGCATGTAGGGATCAGCGCCGTTGAACGCAGCCGGATTCACATTCTGCTGAGAGGGCTGCTGATAAGGCTGATTATTCGCGGGGACAGGCTGCGCCTGTTCGGCGGGCTGTTCTTTTTTGAGTATATTACGGGTCTGACGCATCGCTTCAGGACCATACATCGGAGATGAAGAATAACGATTTTTGTTAGAACTCATAGATCCCCCTGAAATCAAATGGAAATGCACCGAAAATTATAGCATGAGATCAGCAAATAGAAAAGAAAAAACTGATAATTTATTAAGAAACGATGAAGAAAATGACCGGGTTCATAATTTTTTCGGGTGTGATGCCGTAAGAATAACAGTTTTTTAATCGATCGGATATACCCCACGCTTCGGCGGATTACACTTGGTGCAGGGACGAAGTGAAGAGAAGGCGGATTCGTTCAGCTGACGGTATTCAAAAGGAGAAAGCGGCAGGTAACGGGAAGCGACAGAAGCGCAGTTTTCCGTACTGTGATAGTATTTGCCGCCGGTGGGATTATAGTAAAGGGTCGGATTCTGCGCTTTGATGATGCAAAGCGGACACGGCTGCAGATCGGCAAAAGCAGGCTCCTGTAAACAGGTGATCCGCGCCGGCAGCAGGGGCCAGAATTCCGGATCCAGCAGAGAACAGCACGGATCCTGATGATAATATGCGCCGTCGATCGTTTCAAGATAGATGATCTGTTCCGGAGAGGTGTTTTCGGTGAGTGTACGATATGTTTCCGGGCGGAGCAGCGGAACACAGGTGGCGCAGGGGGTAAGGTTGCGGTAAGGATCCTGTAAAAGATCATAGTAATTGATCGGGACGAGCGGCAGATATCGGGAGGCAACGGCAGTGCAGGTATCATATTTGTGATAGGTTTTCCCGCCGGCGGAATTGACATAAACCGTGCTGTCATTGGCAGGAAGGGCAAGGCTGCGCCCCGGGCTGTCCTCCCAGATGACGAGGCGGCTCGTCATGCGGCGGTTATTCCAGAGCCAGGTCATATTGACCCCTTCGGCGTTGGGCTTGCGCTGTACACGAATACAGCCGTGACTGGCCCGTGTTCCCAGCGCTTTTTCACAGGTGTCAAAATCAATATAGTCATCCCTCACGATATAGGGGACCTGATGCAGAATATCACCACGATTGAAACGCAGACCCATTTCGCAGACAAGATTGTCACTGTTGAAATCACCGACAGGGGAACAGATGATAAAATCACCGCTCATGGTCTCGTTGTACAGTTTGCCTTTGGAGGGGATACCGGTGGAGCAGAGCAGCGTGGAGAAAAGCTTGCCGTCCACGAAGATATAGATGCGCTGTGTCATTTTATCGATCACAAGCGCGTATTTTTCATTATTCGGGGTGACTTCTTTCAGATATTTGCTCTCGACGTAGCCGGTCACCAGCTGATTATAGGCCTTAACGGAAGAATCGGAAAAGGAAGAGGAACGAAGCTCGATCTTGGTCCAGCCGTTACTGAGTGTTTCCAATACATGAACGCCCTGAGAGGCATAGGTGCAATCGGCGATTGCCCTGGAAGTCTTTGAAGGCTCGGCGCGTACCAGATACTGGTCCTTCTGGTTGCCGTCCAATACAGTGAGCGGCGAGCAGAGCATCTTCCATACGGCTTCTGTATCATCGATATCCATGGGCGTACACCAATAACAACCTTCCCTGCCGCATTTCTGCGTACCGGGGCAGGGCTGTTCCGCCAGCGCGGAGACGGATAAAAGAAGAAGGATCAAAAGCACGGAAAAATACAGAATAGCTTTTTTCATGGACGGCTCCTTTCCAACAGGAAAAATTATAACATAGATCGAACGGCATTCAAATAGGCATCCGCCTTTAAATATGTAAAAACAGAGAAATACCGCGAAAAAATACCGGATTACACCTGAGATGTGAACGTATACAGCCGGAAATATAAATAGTTAAATGTTTTACTATTAAACGATTGACAATCAAAAACGGGGTGATATAATGGGCAAGGTGTCAGGAGGATGATGCATGGAACACTGGGAATTGGCGGCTGCGATCCGCCGTTTGGAACTGATGCGTAAGATCCGTGTACGCAAGGCGCTGGCCGAGAATGACCAGCATCCGGGTCAGACGCCGCTGATGCATTATATCATGGACCATGATGGATGCAGTCAGCGTGAGGTGGCAGAAGAACTGGCGATCACACCGGCTTCTGTTGCCACCAGCCTGAAGAGACTGGAGAAAAAGGGATGGATCATCCGGAAGATGGATGATCATGACTGCAGAAAGAATACGCTTTCACTGACAGAGCAGGGACGTGATGTGTTGCTGAAGGGGGAAACGGTATTCGAGCAGTTGGATGAGCAGATGCTGCAAGGGATCAGCGAAGAGGAACTCATCCTTTACAAAAAACTATGCGACCGTATGTTCGAAAACCTCGCGGACGACTCGACCCGCGATCTGAATCTGATCAGACTGCAAAGGGCGGCAGAGGATACGGAAAAGATAGAAAAGGAGGAATAACGGTGGAATACTTAAGAATCCTGAAGCGGTTTGCCGGCAAGTATACCTGGGCACTCATCTGCTGCCCGTTGGTCATGATCGGCGAAGTGGTGATGGAGACTCTGATCCCAAGGCAGATGACAGAACTGATCGATAACATTATTCCCGGCGCGGCGGAAAGCGGTAATGTCAGCGGTGTGCTGGTGTGCGGTCTGATCATGGTCGCGTTTTCACTGGTCAGTATGGCGTTCGGTATGGCCGGCTCCCGACTTGGCGCGATCGGCGGTATGGGCTTCGCGGCCAATCTGCGCAGCGCGCTGTTTGGGAAAGTGCAGACGTTTTCATTCAAGAACATCGATAAGTTCAGCACTTCTTCGATCGTTACGCGTCTGACGACTGATGTGAGCCAGCTGCAGAATACGACGATCATGATGATCAAGATGGCGTTCCGTGCGCCCTTCCAGATGATCTGCGCGCTGGTGATGGCATTGACGATCAGCCCCACATTGTCTCTGGTGATGGTGGTCTCGATCCCGATCCTTGTGATTGGTCTGGCGCTGATCATGAAGTCAGCCCATCCCAGATTCCGCGCGATGCTGGATAAGTATGACGCGCTGAACGGTTCTGTGCAGGAAAATCTGATCGCCATCCGGGTGGTAAAGGCATTTGTGCGCAGTAAGCATGAGAAAGAAAAGTTTGAGATCAGTGCCGATGATGTGATGAACGCGCAGCGCAGCGCGGAAAAGATCGTGCTGCTGAACAGCCCGCTGATGCAGATCGTGATGTACAGCAGCATCTGCGCGGTTCTGTTCTTCGGCGGTACGCTGATCTTTGGCGGTGACCTGAAGGTGGGACAGCTGTCCGCGTTTATCACCTACATTACGCAGGTACTGTTCAGCCTGATGATGCTCTCTTTCCTGTTTATCAGTTTTGTAATGACCAAGGCCAGCTGCGCCCGTGTGAATGAGGTGCTGAAGGAAGAAGCTGACATCACGAGCCCTGAACATGGCTGCACCGAGATCGAAGACGGCTCGATCGTGTTTGATCATGTCAACTTCAACTATCAGGGCGAAAAGAGCAATTATGTGCTGCAGGACATCAATCTGCGCATCGAGAGCGGCGAGACGATCGGCGTGATCGGCGCGACCGGCAGCGCGAAAACAACCCTGGTTTCTCTGATCCCACGTTTGTATGATGTGACAGAGGGAAAGGTGCTGGTCGGCGGACGCGATGTGCGGGATTATGACCTGCATGCCTTGCGTGATAAGGTGTCCATGGTCCTTCAGAAGAATGTGCTTTTCTCCGGCTCCATTGCCGAGAATCTGCGCTGGGGCGACGCGGAGGCGACGGATGAAGAGGTTACCGAGGCCTGCAAGATCGCGTCGGCGGATGGATTTGTCCGTTCCTTCCCTGATGGCTATCAGATGGACCTGGGACAGGGCGGCGTCAATGTATCCGGCGGTCAGAAGCAGAGGCTTTGTATCGCACGGGCTTTGCTGAAGAAGCCCAAGATCATGATCCTGGATGACGCGACAAGCGCTGTGGATACCGCGACGGACGCTTCCATCCGTTCCGCTCTGCGTACACAGATGAGCGGAACGACGACCATCATCATTGCCCAGCGTATTGCTTCCGTTAAGGACGCGGACCGGATCCTGGTGCTGGATGACGGAAGGATCGCCGATATCGGAACACATGATGAACTGATGGCACGCTGTGATATTTATCGCGAAGTGTATGAATCCCAGCAGAAAGGAGCTGAGTAAGAATGCCTCCGCAAAGAATGCGCGGAAACGCGAAGCCCAAGGATACAAAAGCTTCTATGCGCCGGGTGATGCAGTATCTGAAACCGTTTAAGGCGCAGCTGGTTCTGGTTGCTTTCTGCATTCTGATCAGCACGGCTACAAGTACCGCGGGTACTTATCTGCTCAGGAATGTGATCAACGAGTTCCTTGAAGTCACCGGTCAACACTGGCAGGACATCGGCGCGCTCGGACAATTCGTGCTGGCCATGCTGCTCATGTATGCCGCCGGCGCGATGAGCACGTTCATTTACAGTCAGGTGATGATGCGTGTAAGCACCAAAGCGCTGAACACAGTCCGCAAGGATATGTTCGATCATATGGAGGATCTGCCGATCGCGTATTTTGATCGACATACGCACGGCGAGATCATGAGCCATTATACCAACGATACCGATACCCTGCGCGAGTTTATGTCGCAGACCCTGCCGCAGGTGTTCACTTCTGTCTTTACGATCATCTTTGCCGCGTTCTTCATGATCTCCCTGAACGGGTGGCTGATGATCCTGGTGCTCATTCTGATGCCGATCATGATGTTCCTCACGGCGAAGATCGGTAAGATGTCGGGTAAGAACTTCGTTTCTCAGCAGAAGGCGATCGGCCGGATCAATGGTTATATCGAGGAGACGATCTCCGGCCAGCGTGTTGTGCAGGTGTTCTGCCATGAAGAGAAGGCGATGGAGGACTTTGAACGCTACAACGAAGAAGTGCGTCAGGCCGGTACACGCGCCAATACTTTCGCCAGTATCCTGGGACCGATCATGAATAACCTGAGCCACTTCTATTATGTGATAACCGCGCTGGTCGGCGCGATCATGGTGGTTGTCGGAAGGACGAACCCCGGCAGTGTTTTCGCGACAGATGTCGGTACCCTGATCAGCTTCCTGACATTCACCCGTACCTTCTCGCAGCCTATCAGCAACCTGGCGCAGCAGATGAATACGGTGATGCTGGCCCTTGCCGGCGCGGAGCGCATCTTTGAGATGATGGACGAACAGCCGGAAGAAGATGAAGGGTATGTGACGCTGGTCAACGCGCGGAAGGATGAAAACGGCAACATTACGGAATGCGAAGAACACACCGGGATCTGGGCGTGGAAGCATCCGCACAATGAGAGCGGCACTGTTACCTACACGGAGCTGAAGGGCGATGTGCAGCTGGAGGGTGTCAATTTCGGTTATGTGCCGGAAAAGATAGTGTTGAAGAATGTATCCCTCTACGCGCGTCCCGGTGAGAAGATCGCTTTTGTCGGTTCTACGGGCGCGGGAAAGACAACGATCACAAACCTGATCAATCGTTTTTACGATATTCAGGAAGGTAAGATCCGCTACGACGGTATCAATATCACCAAGATCAAAAAAGATGATCTGCGCAGATCCCTGGCGATGGTATTGCAGGATACGCATCTGTTTACCGGTACTGTACGGGATAACATCCGCTATGGTAAACTGGACGCGACGGAGGAGGAGATCCAGCGCGCGGCGAAGATCGCCAATGCCGATTTCTTTATCAGCCATCTGCCCAACGGCTATGACACGATGCTGACCAATGACGGCGCGAATCTTTCTCAGGGACAGCGTCAGCTGCTGGCAATTGCCCGCGCGGCGGTTGCCGATCCTCCTGTGCTGATCCTGGATGAAGCGACTTCTTCCATCGATACCCGTACGGAAGCGCTGATCGAGAAGGGCATGGACGGCCTGATGAACGGGCGTACTGTGTTTGTCATTGCCCACAGGCTTTCCACGGTGCGCAACAGCGAGGCCATCATGGTGCTGGAAAATGGCGAGATCATTGAGCGCGGCAATCACGAGACCCTGATCGAACAGAAGGGAAAGTATTATCAGCTTTACACCGGTATGTTCGAGCTTTCCTGAGTATCAAATAGATGACGGTCACGGCCCGGAAAAGCCGGGCTGTGACCGGTCCGGAGTTATTATGAACGAGAATGAATGCAGATTTGACAGCCTTGATCTCTCGGATGAGATCATGAAGGCCATCGGGAAGATGGGCTTCAGAACTGCTACAGCAGTGCAGAAGGAAACGATCCCCGTGATGATGGATGGTCACGATGTGATCGCGATCGCCCCGACCGGAACCGGTAAAACGCTGGCCTTCGGCATCCCCATGCTGGAATATATCCGGCTTGAAGGGGAGGAGGTGCAGGAACTGGTACTGGCGCCGACACGTGAACTGGCATGCCAGATCGCGGAGGAACTGCGTCATCTGGCGCAGTATATCCCGCAGATCCGGATCTCCGTTCTTTATGGCGGTCAGGCGATCAGCACACAGATCAGCCAGCTGAAAAAGAAACCGCAGATCGTTGTGGCTACGCCGGGAAGAATTCTTGACCATATCAAACGCGGAAATGTGCGGCTGAACGGTGTTCATACGCTGGTACTGGATGAAGCGGATGAAATGCTGAACATGGGCTTTATCAAGGATGTGACGACCATTATTGAAAAGGTGCCGCGCAACCGTCAGTTTGTTATGTTCAGCGCTACGACCAACCGCGATGTGATGACGATCTCCTGGAAGTACCAGCGGAATCCTGTGGAGATCACGATCCAGGCTACGCAGGAGAATAAGCCCAAGATCAAACAGTTCATGATCAATGCTGAACGCGAAGAAAAGTATGAAGCACTGCTTTACCTGCTTGACAGCGGTGTGTATGGACGGATGATGATCTTCTCCAACACCAAGGATATGTGCCAGCGCCTCAGCGACAGGCTGAAGAAGGCCGGTTATGAGGCGGAAGCGCTGCACGGAGATATTCCGCAGAGCAAGCGGAATACCATCATGTCCGGCTATAAGCGCGGTAAATTCCCGATCCTGGTCTGCACGGATGTGGCCGCGCGCGGCATCGACGTGGATGATGTGGAAGCGGTGATCAATTATGATCTGCCCAAGGAGAATGAATACTATGTGCACAGGATCGGCCGTACGGGACGGGCCAAGAAGCATGGTGTCGCTTTCAGCATGGTGGAATTCCGGGATAAGGTACGTCTGGATGAGATCGTCAAATATACAGGCATGATGCCGCAGAAACTGGCGTTTGATGATATGGATGTTCTGCGGAATGAAGAAGGAGACGCTTTCTTCAAGAATATCTGAGATCGATGATCTGAAATGTCAGATGAGAATTTAAAAAATAGAATATGGTATGTTATGAACCGCTTTTTCTGATAAATGGAAAGCGGTTCTGTTTATAGTGCAAAGAAATAGTAATATTAAGGATTGAAAAGCGAAGAAAGAAAAGATATAATAAAGTATATAAGGAGGCAATCAGATATGAACAGGAAGATCTCTGTCGCTCCGATTGTTCTGTGTGCCGTCAGCCTGACAATGCAGGTACTTTCGAACGTTCTTTTTGGGGTTTTCAATATATCGGTCCCCATCACATTAATATTGCTGTACATGATCCTGCGTAAAGCCAAAGTCAATTGCCGTATTGTGCAGCCGGTGGTTTTTACGGTATGGATGTTGTTCGCGATCATCGCGATGTTCCGTCAATCAACGATCTTTCTTGTGTGCTATATCCTTTTATCGCTTCCTCCGGTCATCTGGTTTACGGTGGCGGCTTATACCGGCCTGAATGTGAAGGGCCTTCATGTTGCCGCTCCGTTGATGATGATCTTCTATGATTTTTTAGTGTTGATCATCGATCTTGCAGTGGTAGGTGTTTATTTTTCTGCCATGATGGTCGTCAGTCTGTTCTTCAGCATGACGAGTTCAGTTCTGTTTAACATTGCGCTGATGGTTTTTGCGCTGAAGGTTGGATTTATCAGCCCGTTCAGGAAGCAGAGCCCGATGATCAATACAGAGGAGACACAGGTATCGGAGACGAACCCCGTCGCTGCTCCTGCCGTCAAAGATGTGAAGCCTTCCTCTCCTGTGCCGGTTGCCGCCGCGGAAGAGACAGAATGCGAAACCATTCCGAATACCGAAGGTGAATCTGCTCCGGCCGAGAACAACGAAGCAGATACGATCGAAGAAACTGATATGAATCATGATGCGCCGGTACTGGATTATCAGGAAAGAGGGAAAAATGAAACCGGCGCGCTCGGGACGATCGGCTATCAGAGCCGTTTGAAGCCTGATGAAAATACGGAGCGGCCTGTGATGGAATTCGGCGATCCCGGGGATTTGCTGAATGATCCTGTTCATGACCGTTCGCGTATCCAGACATATCAGCAGTATGTTGAGGAAGCCAATGTACCTGTGCTTGATCAGGTGAAGAAAAATAACGAAAACCCGGAAGCATAAAGACAGAAAGAAGGGAACGATTATGCGTTGCGGATGCCCGGAATGCGGAGCGTTTATGATCCATTCCGAAACCTCAAATGATTGTGTCTGCCCGGATTGCCTGTACAGATGTCATGCCTGTCAGGGAACAGGTACGGCGATCAGCCGGGAAGAAGCCCTGCATCTGCGGGAGATCCTGGGTGAAATGAAAACGAAAGATAATAAGGAGGAATAACATATGGACATGACATTGCGTTGGTACGGCCCCGGTTTTGACAGCGTAACTTTGGAACAGATCCGTCAGGTTCCGCTTGTAAAAGGTGTGATCACCACACTTTATGACACGACGCCCGGTCAGGTATGGGAAGACGCGGCGATCAAGAAGATCAAGGGCGTGGTAGAGGAAGCCGGCCTGACGATCAAGGGTATCGAAAGCGTTAACATCCATGATGATATCAAGGTGGGCAACGGCCGCCGCGATGAATATATCGAGAATTATATCACCACCCTGGAACGCCTGGGTCAGAATGACATCCATATGGTGTGCTATAACTTCATGCCTGTTTTTGACTGGACCCGCAGCGATCTGGCCAAGCCTCGTCCGGACGGAAGCACCGTTCTGAGCTATGATCAGGCGCTGGTCGATCTGATCGATCCGGATAATCTGATGGCGCATATGGATGAGAAGAGCAATGGCTTTGTTCTTCCCGGCTGGGAACCGGAGCGCATGGCGAGGATCAGGGAACTGTTCGCCATGTATGCCGAGGTGGATGCTGAGAAGCTCTTCAACAACCTGGTTTATTTCCTGAAGGCGATCATGCCGGTCTGCGATAAGTATGACATCAATATGGCGATCCATCCGGATGATCCGGCATGGCCTGTGTTCAATCTGCCGCGCATCATTACCTGCAAGGAAAACATCCTGCGTATGCTGAATACCGTGGATAACGTGCATAATGGTATCACGCTTTGCACCGGTTCTCTCGGCAGCAATCCGAAGAACGATCTTGTCGACATCATCGGCGCCGTTAAGGGACGAATTCACTTTGCGCACGTCCGTAATATCATTTTCCGCGGAGAGGGCAAGTTTGATGAAGCAGCGCATCCCAGCGAGGATGGCAGCTTTGATATGTATGCGATCATGAAGGCCCTGTATGACAGCGGCTTTGACGGTCCCATCCGTCCGGATCACGGCCGCATGATCTGGGGTGAGAAGGCCATGCCCGGTTACGGTCTGTATGACCGCGCGCTGGGCGCCTGCTACCTGACCGGTCTGTGGGAAGCGATCAAAAAGAGCGCGAAGTAATCGAATATCGGAATCATTCACTTTCAGAGAGCCTGATCATCCGGGCTCTCTTTCTTTTTGCCTGCGCGGTATCATGTTTTGATAATTTACATTTATAATGAAAGAAATACTGCTGAAATGTATTGCGTTTTGTTTCGCGATGTGATAAATATATAGATAATGCGAAGATGTGTTAAACAGGAAATATATTACATGCTCGCAGCGAAGTAAAGTGACCCTTTCATGGAGGATATAGATGGACGAAAGTAAGATTACGATCAACTGGTATCCGGGACATATGGCGAAGGCCAAGCGAATGCTGGCGGATCAGCTGCAGCGGGTGGATGTGATCATCGAATTGTGTGACGCGCGTCTGCCGAAGAGCAGCCGGAATCCGGATCTGCTGCGGATGGGCAGGAATAAGCCGCGTGTCGTTCTGCTGGGGAAGGCTGACCTGGCGGATCCCGTGCAGACGGATAAATGGATTCGCCGTTTCAAGGAAGAGGGCGCGATGGCCTGTATGGCGCTTGATACACGCGTGAAGGCAAAGGCAATGCTTCCGCTGATCGAAAACGCCGCGCAGCGCGCTGTGGACAAGGCGGCTGACCGCGGCATCAGGAAAACGGTTCGCTGCATGGTGGTCGGCGTGCCCAATGTGGGCAAGAGCACATTCATCAATCGTCTGCACGGCAGTTCCATTACCAAGACAGGCGATAAGCCGGGCGTAACGCGCTCCACACAGTGGGTCAAGATCAGCCCCTATCTTGAACTTCTTGATTCTCCGGGTCTTCTGTGGCCGCGTCTGGATGATAAGCTGGCCGCGAGGAGACTGGCTTACATCTCCGCGATCAAGGATGATGTGCTGGATACGGCTGAACTGGCCATGCAGCTGCTGGAGGATATGATGGTCGCCGCGCCGGCTTCCACGAAGGAGCGCTTTAAGATCAAGGATGAAACAGCAAGGGGCGTGGAGCTTCTGGATGAAGTATGCCGCGGACGCGGTTTCCTGATGAAAGGCGGCGTATACGATTATGATCGCTGCTGTGCTGTTGTTCTCGATGAGTATCGTGCCGGAAAGCTTGGACGTATCACTCTTGAGCATTGTGAAAATGTAAAAAAGCCTGAAGAGAAGAAACCTCAGGAATCCGATAAGCAGGAGAATGAAACGCTCGTTCTCCCTGAAGAAGAAGGAACCGATCATGCGAAAGACGAGACAGCAGAGGCTTGAAGAACTGATGCAGGTGGACGGCTGCCTGTATGAACAGGGTATCGTGTTTGCCGGGATCGATGAAGCAGGCCGCGGACCGCTCGCGGGAGATGTGTTTGCCGGATGCGTCATCATGCCGAAGGAGCCCCTGATCGAATGGGTGGATGACAGCAAAAAACTGAGCGAGAGTAGGCGAGAGGCTGTTTTCGAGCAGATCATGCAGACCGCTTTGTATGTTGGCGTCGGAAGGGCGGACCCGGAAGAGATCGACCGGATCAATATCCTTGAGGCGACCAAGAACGCCATGCGCCGGGCCGCAAAAGACGCGAACGCTTCTATCTATCTCATTGACGCGGTGAAAAATGTCGGCTTAAACGGTATGGAGAATCCGATCATTCATGGTGATGCCATCAGCTACGCGATCGCTGCCGCCAGTATCGTGGCAAAGGTATCCAGGGATCGAGAGATGGCGAAAATGGATGAGCTGTATCCGGAATACGGCTTCGCGAAGCATAAGGGGTACGGTACGGCGGAGCATATCGCTGCCTTAAAGAAGTACGGCCCCTGCCCGATCCACCGGCGCAGTTTCATTGGGCATTTTGTGGAATTGTGATATGGGAACCTATCGGGAACAGTATAAGACCGGCCTGCTGGGAGAATGGAAAGCAGCCGCTTATCTGAAGCGTAAAGGAATGAAGATCATCACAAAACGCTTCCGCTGCGGAGACGGTGAGATCGATCTGATCTGCAGGGATGAAGATACCTTGTGTTTTGTGGAGGTCAAGTACAGGCCGGAGGGCATGCCGGGAGACGGAATCGCCGCGGTCGATCGCGAAAAGATCAGAAGATGCAGGAACGCGGCAAAAGGATATCTGAAGGCACATCCCTGTGAATGCCTTCGCTTTGATGTGGTGGAGATCACAAAAAGCGGTGTGAGGCATCTGAAAAACGCGTTTTAAGGAGTTTGTAATGACTAAAAAATACCGCATTCTGGTATTGGTTCTGCTATGCGTAATGTGTATCCTTTGCGGATGCAGTGAAAAGCAGACGACCGAAGCGGGCACTGAACTGCTGAAGAACGGTGATTTTTCCGTACTTGCGGCAGACGGGCTTCCTGCTGACTGGTACACGGATGCATACTTGATCGAAAAAGTGTATACCGATTATGAGGTCATCGAAGAAGATGGCGCTCAAATTCTGCATATCACGAATTTCTACCCGAATGACGCGCGGCTTGTGCAGGAAGTGAATGTGGATCCGGATCGTTATTACCTTCTGCATGGCTTTGTGAAGGCTGACGCGGCAGGCGGTCTCGGTGCCAATCTTTCTATCGGTGATATCTACGCTTTCTCTGAAAGTGTATACGATTCAGAGGGCGAATGGATCGAAATCAGCTATTACGGAAAAACGGACAGTGAACGCAAGTCTGTAAAGGTATTCGCGCGTCTCGGCGGATATGGCGGCGAGGCCATCGGTGAAGCCTGGTTCAGGGATCTGTCTTTGGTTCAGGTCGAAAGCATCCCGGAAGGCTGCTTCGCGGCGCAGTGGTACACGCAATCGCAGGCGAATAAACTGATCGATGATGATGATGCCGACGCGCAGCCGACTGCTTCCCGCGGAATGATGATCATTCTGCTGACAGCCGGGCTGTATCTTCTTTTCGCGGAGAATCTGCTGCTGTTCATCCGTAAAGAACGTCCCGTTCGTCTGGTAACGAAAAAATCAAAAGAGGTCATACCGCTTGCAGTCATGCTGATTCTAGCGGCTGTGACGCGCGTTGTGATCGCGATCCTGATCCCCGGTTATGATGTGGATATCGGTTGCTTCACATCCTGGACGGCAACCATGCAGTCCTCCCTGCCGTGGGGCTTCTATGCCAACAGCGGCTTCTGCGATTACCCGCCGGGCTATATGCTGGTGCTGTGGATCTTCTCTCTGGGGATGAGGCCGACAGCGCTGATGGTCAAGATGCCTTCCATCGTGTTTGATCTGCTGCTTTCCGTTTTGATCTACACCGAAGGGAAGAAGCGTATCAATACGCGTATGGCGCTCGCCATGGCATGCCTGTACGCGTTCAATCCCATGACGCTGGTCACAGGCGCGGCCTGGGGACAGAGCGATGCCGTGATGACCGGTCTGCTGATCCTGAGCGTGATCTACGCGATGAGAGGCAACTGGAAGGCAGCTTTGCCTGTATACACCTTATCGGTACTGATGAAACCGCAGGCCCTGATGTTTGGCCCTGTGGGGCTTATCGCGCTCGTGTTGCATCTGATCTTCGTGTTCCGCAAAAAAACAGATGAAAAGAAGCTGGTATGGAAATCCCTGATCGATGTCCTGATCGGCGTTGGTATATCGTTCACACTGCTTGTGATCACTTCGCTCCTCTTTATGGGAGAACAGGATGTCTTCTGGCTGGTAAAACTGTACGGGAATACGATGGGCAGCTATGCTTATACCACCGTGAATGCCTGCAACAGTTATTTCCTGGCCGGTCTTAACTGGGCAGCGGCAAATGGCGGGATGAGCCTTGGCGCTTATCTGATGATCCTGATGACCTACGCGCTGCCTTCTGCCGCGATGCTGATCGTTTCTCTGCGCCGTTACCTGAAGAATAAAGAACTTCCCGAAAACGGCCGGAAGCTGATGCATGCTGTTATCCTGTTCGGTGTTATCATCTGTATGATCGCGTTGGGCGGTCTGCTGATGAAGGCATTCGGCTGGCTGACATATGCCAATTTCTCCGCCTATGTCATTGTCTGCAATATCCTTCTGGTGGGATATCTGTACATTAAGAATCATGATATTCACAACCTGCCACTTTGCGGCGCGCTCCTGCTGGTATTGCTTTTCAATACCGGAAGCATGATGCATGAACGGTATCTTTTCCCTGTCATCGGGTTGCTGATCATCGCGTATCTTGCGAATAAAGATCGTCGATTGATCCCTTTGATGATCGGGATCACGATCGCGGGCTTCCTGAATGTCGGATGCGTATTGGAACGGAATATCCGCATCGGCGGTGTTGCCGCGCATCTGTCGGCTCCCATTTTTGGTATCAGTAGTGACATGGCCGTGCTGGAGTATCTGTCTGCGGGGCTGAATGTGCTGATGTGCATGATCACCCTCTATATCGCGCTGGATATGATGGCACTCGGTCACCGTGCCGGCGAGCTGTCCCTGATCTGCGGGAAGCGTGATGACCGCGTCGATGAAAACACGAACGCGGAAAAAACAAAGGCGCGGAACAACATGGACAGCATGCTTTTAAAGAAGCATGAAAAAAGAACGAGCCGGATGTCTGTCCGCGATGTCATGATCATGACGGGGATCACGCTTGCATATAGTGTATTGGCGTTTACCAATCTCGGCAGCATGAAGGCACCGGAAACCTACTATAAGGCCGTTTCCGCGAATGAGCAGATCATCTTTGATCTGGGCAGCGCGCAGGATTTCAAGGTGATGTACTTCTGCGGCATCCAGAATGTGGATGAGTACACCTTCAAGGTATCTGTCAGCGATGACGGCACAAATTGGGGCGCGCCTTTTGAGGCGACTGCCGAAGACGGCGATTGCTTCCGCTGGAAGTATGTTGCCAATGGTGTGGTCTATTACGGACGATATGTCAGGCTGGAAACCGGCGCTTATCCCGGTCTGTGGCTGAATGAGGTTCTCTGCCGCACCGCGGAAGGTGATACGCCAATCCCGATGACGATGGTCAGTGGGCCTGAAGGGGCAGAAGCGCTGTGCGATGAACCGGATACGCTGGAAGGCGAACCGGAGGACTGGTGGAACAGTACCTATTTTGACGAGATCTATCACGCGCGTACGGCATATGAGCATCTGCACAGTCTGGTACCTTACGAGACGACACATCCGCCGCTTGGCAAGGTGATCATGAGCTGGGGTGTGGCTATCTTCGGCATGTGTCCGTTTGGCTGGCGATTTATGGGCACGCTGAGCGGCGTGCTGATGCTGCCTGCCATCTATATGCTTGGACGGCTGCTGTTGAAGAAACGCCGCTTCGCGGTCGGCGCGATGCTGATGCTGACGCTGGATCAGATGCATTTCACGCAGACCCGCATCGCGACGATCGACACGTTCGTGGTACTGTTCATCCTGTGGAGTCTGTATTTCATGGTCTATTGGGTGAAACAGGACTGGTTTGGCACCAGGTTCTGGAGAACACTGGTTCCGCTTGGTATGTCAGGTCTCTTCATGGGGCTTTCCATTGCAAGCAAGATGACCGGATGCTATAACGGAATCGCTCTGGCTTTGATCTTCTTTATCACTTTGTTTGCAAGAATGCGGCAGGCATCCAAGGCAAAGCAAATGCTTGCTGATGAGAACAACGAAAAGCTGAAGGGAAGCAGTGCCCCGGGACTGATCCCGGATGATCGCAGGGAGGCTGTCAGAACAGCAGCCGGGAAAACAGGAAAGCACGTGAGCATTACGCTGCTTTGCTGCCTTGTATTCTTTATCCTCATTCCTGCTGTGATCTACTATTGCTCCTACATTCCGTACTTCTCCTACGCCCATGGCGGTGTTACCGTAAAACGTGTGATCGACGCCTTCTACGGTATGCTGGGCTATCACTCACAACCGGGACTGGGCATGGATCATTACTTCTATTCGCCCTGGTATGAATGGCCGCTGAATCTGCGCCCCATGTGGTATTATATGGCTGCGAATCCGGCTCCCGGAATGGACAGTACCATCATGTCGATGGGAAATCCTGTGGTTTGGCTGGGCGGATTGCTTGGCTTTATCGGATGTATTCTGCTCGCAGTACGGGATTACTATTGCAGGACACGCGGCTTGTATGAGCAGGGCGTATGCGCAAAGATGACACATACACCGCAGATTCTGATCGTGATCTTTGCTGCTCAGTATATCCCATGGACGCTTGTACCGCGCGGTACATACATCTATCACTATTTCGCCTGCGTACCGGTCATTTGCCTTGCTCTGATGTGTCTGCTTGAATGGGCGGACGAAGCGATGCGGTCATGCAGAACCGTGAGGATGGCTGATACAGGAACTGCTGTTCAGAATGAAAGCAAACAGTCAGCGAAAAAGATCAGTCTGTTCACAATCGTTCTGATCGTATACCTTGTACTTGTGCTGGCCGGCTTTATCGCTTATTTCCCGTATGCAAGCGGTATCACAGTAAGCGAGCGCTGGCTTGACGCGGTACAGATCATGAGGAACTGGCTCTGGCATTGACAAAGGAGTGAAAACGAATGCTGGCAAGGACTTTGTGCTATGCCTTACAGGGGATCGAAGGCTGCCCCGTGACGGTGGAGACAGATGTGTCCAATGGCATTGGAGCTTTCGCGATGGTCGGTCTTCCCGACGCGGCGGTACGTGAAAGCCGCGAGCGTGTGTTCAGCGCGCTCAGAAACAGTGGCTACGCGATCCCGACCGGACGTGTGACGATCAATCTTTCTCCCGGCGATATGAAAAAAGAAGGCGCTTCATTTGACTTGCCGATTGCGATCAGTCTGATCGCTGCAAGCCGTCAGGCTGTCACGCGGGATCTGATGAAGACGCTGACATTGGGGGAACTGGCGCTTGACGGAACACTGGTTCCGGTGCGCGGTGTGCTGTCAATGGTGATCGCCGCCAGAGAGCAGGGGATCGAGAGCGTGATCCTGCCGGCCGGGAATGCCGCGGAAGTGCAGGCTGTGGAAGGAATGCTTGTGTATCCGGCTGACAACCTGAAGCAGGCAGTTGAGCATCTTTCCGGGAAAGCGCCGCTGGTGGCGCAGAACCAGAAGAGCTACATTGAATGCCTGACGGATCAGCAGGAATTATACGATCTGAGCAGAGTAAAAGGTCAGTTGGGCGCGCGGCGTGCGTTGGAGATCGCGGCGGCCGGCGGACATAATATGCTGATGATCGGTGTGCCAGGCAGCGGTAAAACGATGCTGGCGCGCTGTATGCCGGGAATCCTTCCGGATATGACGGTGGAAGAAGCGTTCGAGGTAACACGAATCCATTCTGTCGCCGGAATGATGAAACCCGGACAGGGATTGATCACCCAGCGCCCCTTCCGTACACCGCATCACAGCGCGTCCATGCCTTCGCTGATCGGCGGCGGAATCGATGCAAAGCCGGGTGAACTGTCTCTTGCGCACAACGGTGTATTGTTTCTGGATGAACTGCCGGAGTATCCGAGAACGGTACTGGAAGCGCTGCGTCAACCGCTGGAGGATGGTGTTGTGACCATCTCAAGAGCCAAGGCGCATACGCGTTATCTGTGCAAAACGATGCTGCTGGCAGGCATGAATCCTTGCCCCTGCGGGTACTATGGCAGCAGGAATCATCCCTGCCGCTGCACAGATCTGGAGATCAGACGTTACCTTGACAGGATCTCCGGACCGATGCTGGATCGCATTGATCTTCAGATCGAAGTGGATGCCGTGCCTGTGAATGAGATCCAGAGCACAGCACCGGCTGAGAGCAGCGCTTCTGTGCGGGAACGTGTGCAGAAAGCCCGCGATATACAGCGGCTGCGTTTACAGGGAACAGGATGCAACGCGAACGCGCAGATGACCAACAAAGAGATCGAGGCGTTCTGTGAGCCGGATGCGGATGGAAAAAGGCTGCTGGCGATGGCTGTGGAAAAAATGAACCTGAGTATGCGCGGATACAGTCGCGTGCTGAAGGTGGCAAGAACAATTGCCGATCTTGCCGGAGACGCTCAGGTAAGTATGCCGCATATATCCGAGGCTATCCAGTACAGAACACTTGATCAGAAATACTGGAAATGACCGGTAAGGAGAGTTGCTGATGCGCGATTATACCAAGGAGCAATTGTGTATACTGTGGCTGAAAAGCAGTGACTTATTGGGATGGAACGCGGTCGACGCGCTGATCGAAAAACACGGAAGCGCGGAGTCTGTCTGGCGGTCATTCTCCGCTGATATGATGGATGAACTGGGTAAAGCTTACGATCATCTGAAAAAGCAGCGCGATAAAGGATTGGACGCGTTGTTGATCCGGATGGAAGAACTGAACGCGCGGGCCATCTTCCGCGAGGATGATGACTATCCTGAAAACCTGATCACGATCGCGAACGCGCCGCGTATCCTGTATGTGCGCGGGACGCTGCCGGAAGGGCCTTCCGTGTCCATCGTTGGTTCCAGAAGAGACACAAGATACGGAAAGGCCAGTGCTTTCAGGATCGCGAAGGAACTGGCTGAGAACGGGGTGACTGTCATAAGCGGTATGGCCCGCGGGATCGATACGGCGGCGCATGAAGGCGCGATCGCCGGAAAAGGGAAGACGGTGGCTGTTCTGGGCTGCGGGATCGATGTATGCTATCCGCCGGAAAACAAGATCCTGATGGAGAATATTCTGATCTCCGGCGGTGCCGTGGTCACGGAACTGCCTCCCGGCACCCAGCCGCTCAGTTTTCACTTTCCGCTTCGCAACAGGATCATCAGCGGGCTGAGCGACGCGCTGCTGCTGATCGAAGCGCGGCTGAAGAGCGGAACGAACAGCACTGTGAATTACGCGCTGGAACAGGGGAAGGAAGTATTCGCTCTGCCGGGAAATGTGGATGCACCCGGGAGCGAATTGCCGCTTAAACTGTTGAAGGAAGGCGCGCTGATCTGCACAGAGGGCAATGACATTCTGGAATACATGAAGTGGAGCCGGATCGGAGATAAAGAGATCCGGCAGATGAATGTCTTTGAGGATACAGAGGATCCGGTGTTGAGAGCGCTGCTCAGAGAAGAAAAGACATTCGAGGAACTGATCGAAGAGACCGGATTCAATGCTTCGGAACTGGGCATCAAACTGACGATGCTGGAATTTGAAGGGTCAATTGAAAGGCGCGCGGGACGCGCCTATGCGATAAAGAGAAACTGAGGAGGCACAAGATGGCTGCGTCAACAAAACTGGTGATCGTGGAGTCACCGACCAAAGCACGCACGATCGCGAAATATCTGGGAAAAGGATACAAGGTGGAGGCTTCGCAGGGACATGTCCGTGATCTGCCCAAATCGCAATTGGGTGTGAACGTGGAGAACGACTTCGAAATGAAGTATATCACGATCCATGGCAGGGGAAAGATCCTCACCAAGATCAGAAAGGAAGCCGCCGGCGCGAAAAAGATCTACCTCGCAACTGACCCTGACCGCGAGGGTGAGGCGATCAGCTGGCACCTGGCACAGGCTTTGGGGATCGATCCCGCGAGCGCTTGCCGTATTGAGTTTCATGAGGTAACGGAGCGCGCTGTGACAAACGCGATCACGACACCGCGATCCATTAATATGGACCTGGTGGATGCACAGCAGGCAAGGCGCGCGCTGGATCGACTGGTGGGCTATAAGATCTCTCCGCTTCTGTGGGTGAAGGTGAAAAAGGGGCTTTCTGCGGGCCGTGTACAGAGCGTGGCGACCCGTATTGTGGTCGATCGCGAAAAGGAAATCGAAAGCTTCATTCCGGAGGAATTCTGGGATGTTACAGTGACCGCCATGCTGCCCACGCAGCGCGGACGGAAAACCAGTTTTAAAATGAAGCTGGCGACCGTGGACGGTCAGAAGGCGGAGATCCGCAGCAGTGAGGAAGCGGCAGCTTTGCGTGAGCGCATTGAACAGAGCAGTTTTGCCGTCTATGCCATCAAGCGCAGTGAGAAGCATAAGTCTCCGCAGCCGCCCTTTACCACCAGCAGCCTCCAACAGGAAGCCGGACGGAAACTGAATTTCTCCACCAGCAAGACCATTAAGTGGCATGAGGCACTTGCCCGACTGACGGTTAATGAACTTCACCACGGCAAGAACCATGCAGGTGGTACAGCAGCTGTATGAAGGTATCGACCTTGAAAACGAAGGCACGCAGGGTCTTGTCACCTATATCCGTACCGACTCTGTTCGTGTGAGCGATGAAGCGCTGAACGCTGTGCGCGAATATATCCCTGCGCGTTTCGGCAGCGAGTATCTGCCTGAAAAAGCAAATGTCTATAAAGGCCGGAACACTATGCAGGACGCGCACGAAGCGATCCGCCCGACCGATATCAATCGTACGCCCGAAAGCATCAAGGGCTCTCTGACGCATGATCAGTTCAACCTGTACAAGCTGATCTTCAGCCGCTTCCTGGCCAGCCAGATGAAGCCTGCCGATTATGACACGATGACGATGGAAGTATCCGATGGCAAGATCGGTTTGCGCTTCTATGGTGAACACAAGGTGTTCAGCGGCTTCACCGCGATCTATGAAGAAAGCGCGGATGAAGAGAGCGAGGACACCGAGACCACGCTGCCGGACTTCAAGGAAGGCGATCCGGTGATGATCAAGAGCGTAGCCGATGCGCAGCACTTCACGCAGCCGCCTGCCCGTTTCACAGAAGCGACGTTGGTTCGCACGCTGGAGGAAAAGGGGATCGGCCGTCCTTCCACTTACGCGCCCACGATCACCACGATCATCACCCGTGGTTATGTAAGCCGCGAGAATAAACGTCTCTATCCGACAGAACTTGGGCGCATGATCACCAGCATGATGACAGAGTACTTCGGCGAGATCGTGGACACCGAGTTTACAGCCACACTTGAAAACCAGCTGGATGAAGTGGAAGCCGGTAAGATCCAATGGAAAGAAGTGCTGCGCGGATTCAATCCGTCATTTGAAGAACGCCTGAAGAATGCCGAGACTGAGATCGACAAGGTGGAGATCAAAGATGAGGTCAGCGATGTTCAGTGCGACAAGTGCGGTGCGATGATGGTGTACAAAGTGGGACGCTTTGGCAAGTTCCTGGCTTGCCCCAACTTCCCAAACTGCCGGAACACAAAAGCGATCCTGAATTATATCGATACAGCTTGTCCCAAGTGCGGAAAGCGTCTTCTGGAAAAGACCAGCAAGAAGAACCGCCGTTTCTACGGCTGTGAGAATTATCCGGAATGCGATTTTGTCTCCTGGGATAAACCGGTATCTCAGCGCTGCCCGAAATGCGGAAGCTATATGACCTCCAAACGGAATAACAAGGGAGAAGAATGGTATCTGTGCGCGAATGAGAACTGCCGCACAAGGGTGCTCGCGGAAAACACGGAGGGAAAAGAATGAAAACTGTGACTGTTGTCGGTGCCGGTCTTGCAGGATGTGAGGCAACCTGGCAGCTGATCAGGCGCGGTGTTCCTGTGCATCTGATCGAGATGAAACCGGGGAAAAAGACGCCGGCTCATAAAACGGATGGCTTTGCCGAACTGGTGTGTTCCAACTCCCTGAGAAGCGACAGATTGCAGAATGCCGTGGGTCTTCTGAAAGAGGAGATGCGTCTGCTTGATTCGATCATCATGAAAGCAGCAGATTATGCCCGTGTACCTGCCGGAGGGGCGCTTGCGGTGGATCGTGTGAAGTTCTCCGGAATGATCACGGAGACGCTCAAGCAGCATCCGCTCGTGTCATTTGAAGAACGGGAGATCACCGAGATACCGGAAGGTGAATGCATCATCGCAACCGGACCGCTGACAAGCGAAGCTCTCAGCGAAACGATCATGAACCTGCCCGGAATGGATACGCTGAATTTCTATGACGCTGCTGCCCCGATCCTGATGGCTGATTCATTGGACATGACAAAAGTTTATCGTGCCAGCCGTTACGGACGGGGAGACGATTATATGAATTGCCCGATGAGTCGTGAGGAATATGACGCGTTTGTGGTGGAACTACAGAACGCTGATACCGCCCCGATCCATGGCTTTGAAGAGAAAAAAGTGTTTGAAGGCTGTATGCCGGTGGAGAGCATGGCTAAGCGCGGTCATATGGTACTGGCGTTTGGACCACTGAAGCCGGTTGGATTACCGGATCCGAGAACGGGAAAAGACCCATACGCGGTCGTACAGCTGCGTCAGGATGACGCGGCAGCGACGATGTATAATATCGTCGGGTTCCAGACACGGCTGAAATTCGGTGAGCAGAAGCGTGTCTTCGGCATGATCCCGGGACTTGAAAACGCGGAGTTTGCCCGCTATGGTGTCATGCACAGGAATACATTCCTGCATTCGCCGGGTGTTTTGGATCGCAACTACAGCATGATCAACCGTCCGGAACTTTATTTTGCCGGACAGATGACAGGCGTGGAAGGCTACGTGGAGAGCGCTGCCAGCGGTATGGTGGCAGGAATTGATATGGCGATGAAGCTGCTTGGGAAGGAAAGACCGGACTTTACCAAGAAGACCGCGCTCGGAGCGCTGGGATATTATATTTCCACCCCCAACGGTTCCTTCCAGCCGATGAATGTGACTTTCGGTATCATTGAAGGGCCGGAGAAACGCGTGCGTTCAAAGCAGCAGAAGTATGAGGCTATCGGAGAACGCGCCCTTGAGATCATCAGAACGATGAAAGACAACCTTGAATAAGGAGGAATAACAGAATGGCTATGAGAGCGACCACGATCTGCGCGGTGCAGAAGAACGGTCAGATCGCCATCGCCGGTGACGGTCAGGTGACGATGGGAGAACATACGATTTTCAAAAGCAATGCGCATAAAGTGCGCAGGATCTATAATGGTACCGTGGTTACCGGATTCGCGGGCACGGTAGCGGATGCTTTTGTACTGAGCGAAAGATTTGAGGATAAACTGAGCCAGTGCGGAGGTAATCTGGAACGCGCGGCCGTGATGCTGGCGCAGGACTGGCGCGGAGATAAAGGGATGCGTCAGTTGGATGCGATGATGATCGTGGCGGATAAGACGGGTATGCTTATCGTAAGCGGTACCGGTGAAGTGATCGAACCGGACGGTGGTGTGGCTGCCATCGGCAGCGGCGGCAATTACGCGTTGAGCGCCGCGCTCGCACTGGTGGAGAATACTGAGCTTTCCGCGCATGATATTGCGGATAAGGCTTTGCACATCGCTGCCTCTATCTGTGTGTATACCAATGACCATATCATTGTGGAGGATGTCTGATATGAAAGAAATGACACCGCGTGAGGTGGTACGTGAGCTGGATCGCTATATCATCGGGCAGGACGAAGCCAAAAAGGCTGTGGCGATCGCCCTTCGCAATCGCTATCGCCGCAGTCAGCTGGATGATAAGATGCGCGAGGAAGTGACTCCGAAGAATATTCTGATGGTAGGGCCGACCGGTGTCGGTAAAACCGAGATTGCAAGAAGGTTGGCGAAACTGGTCAAGGCACCTTTCATCAAGGTGGAAGCGACCAAGTTTACGGAAGTCGGTTATGTGGGCCGTGATGTGGAAAGCATTATCCGTGACCTGGTGGAGAACGCGATCCGCATGGTGAAGGATGAGTATTCTGCCCGTGTGGAGACTCGGGCTAAGGTGCTTGCGGAGGATCGTCTGGCTAATATTCTCTGTGATCCGCCGAAGAAGAACAATAACAGTAATCCGCTTGATTTCCTGCTTGGCCGTAATCGCGAGCCCGAAAAGACGGAGGATGAAAAGATCCATCTGGCCAATCGTCTGGAAGATATCCGTGTTCAGCTGGCCAATGGTGAATTGGAAGAGCAGGATATCGAGATCGAAGTGCAGGAAGCTGCTCCTCAGCTGGAGGTTGGCGGCGCGGCGATCTCTATTGGCGATATGATGGGCGATATGATGCCCAAGCGTACCAAACGCCGTCACGTAAAGGTGAAAGACGCCAGAAAGATCCTGATCCAGGAAGAAAGCGCGAAGCTGATCGATGAAGACGAAGTGAAAGAGGAAGCCGTCCGCAGAGCAGAGGAAAGCGGCATCGTCTTTATTGATGAGATCGACAAGATTGCCGGACGCGGCGGGAATGGGAATGGTCCCGATGTTTCCCGCGAGGGTGTTCAGCGGGATATCCTGCCGATTGTTGAAGGCAGCACCGTCAATACGAAGTACGGTCCCGTGAAGACTGATTTTATGCTGTTTATCGGAGCCGGTGCTTTCCATGTGGCAAAGATCAGTGATCTCATTCCTGAATTACAGGGACGCTTCCCGGTTCATGTTACATTGAAGTCTCTTAATCAGGAAGATTTCGTCAAGATCATGACCCAGCCTGACAATGCGATCACGCTGCAGTACAAAGCGCTTCTCGATGTGGATAAGGTGCATCTTACCTTTGAGGAGGACGCGCTGCAGGAGATCGCCAGCATCGCCATGCTGGCCAATGAGACGGGCGAGGACATTGGCGCGAGAAGACTCCATGCGGTTTTTGAAGAATTGCTGGAGGATGTAAGCTATAATGCCGGCGGTGATGAAATGCCGGATGTGTATCTGAATATTACCGCGTCGTATGTAACGGACCATCTGAAGACCGCGAACAAAGTGGATATGCATCGTTATATTCTGTAATGTTAAACCATTCTCTATACAACAAAAGCGCTCCCAACGGAGCGCTTTTGTTGTATGATATCAGATGTGATATTTTGCGGCATATTCCTTGTAGTATTTCTCGTACGCAGTATCGTTGGCCTTCTTAAGGTCGTTGAGATACTCGTGTGTATCAAGTACCTCACTGCTTTCGAGTTCAATGATGGCAACCGCGATATTGGAGCAGTGGTCAGCAACACGTTCAAGGTTGGTCAGTAGATCGTTGAACACGAAGCCCTGATTCAAGGTGCAGATGCCCTGCTTGATGCGATTAATATGGAGAAGCTTCATTTCATCGCAGATGCCGTCGATCAATTCTTCAAGCGGTTCAACACGCTGCGCAAGGGTCAAGTCGTTATTGACAAAAGCATTGAAGGTGGTTGTGACGATATCGCGTACCGCGTTGGTAATGACCTCGATCTCGTGCTTGGCGTCATCGGAGAAGACGATGGATTTCTCGTGGATCTCCTTTGCTGTCTCGCCAATGTTCAGGGCATGGTCGGAAATGCGTTCAAAATCGCTGATGGTGTGCAGGAACTTTGAAACATCCTTGTTCTGGCTTTCTGTCAGGTAGCCTGCAGTGATCTTGACAAGATAAGTTCCGAGGGCATCTTCATAGGCATCGCCAAGATCCTCCAGACGTTCCACCTCGCCGAAGCCGTCCTCTGAATAGTTATTTACCAGCCACAGGGAAGAGAGGAGACTGTTGTGAGCAACAGAAGCCATCTCGTTGATCGTGGTGCGGCTCTGCTCAATGGCCAGCGCAGGGTAGGAGATGAAACGTTCTTCCAGGTGGATGGAAGCATGTGTTTTTTCGGTTTCGACGACCTTCTTGCCCTTGATGAGCTTTATGACGACCCTTTCAAGCAAGGAGGTGAAGGGGAGCAGGATGCTCATGTTGATGAGGCGGACGACCGTATTCATCAAAGCAATGGAGAAAGGATTCATTTCCAGCGACATGATCGAATCGAAGCCGATGATGGCATGGAGAATGAAGAACCAGCTATCGATAAAAATGACGGCGAAGAGTTCTGAAAGGAGATATGTGAAAGCGACCCGGCGGCCATCTGTACTGGCGCTCAGCGCGCTGATCAGAACCGGAACGGAAGCGCCGATACCGACGCCCAACATGATGGGGAAGGCGGAGCCGAAGCTCATGCCGCCGGCCATGGACAACGCCTGCAGAATACCGATGGAGGCGGATGCGGATTGGAGAACCGCGGTAAAGGCAATACCGATCAGAATGCCAAGGAAGGGATTGTCAAGAGAAGAAATAATGTTGGTAAATGTCGCCTTCAGCGCATCGCTTTCGACGGCAGTTTTCATGGCTGTCATACCAAACATCAGAATAGCGAAACCCATCAGAATATCACCGATCCGGTGCTTTGTATGCCCCTTCAGGAACATGCGATAAAGGATACCGACGATGGAGACGATGCCGGTAAGAACACCGGTGGAGAGCAGAGAAGAGATACCTGCGCCGCTGCCGGTCGAATCGATATAACTCAGGCAGACGATCCATCCTGTGACGGATGTGCCGACGATAGCGCCGAGAATGATCGAAATGGCGTTTCTTAGTTTCATCATGCCGCTGTTGACAAAGCCAACGACCATGATCGAAGTGGCACTGGAGGACTGGATGACTCCGGTAACGGCCATGCCCAAAGAAAATCCTTTGAAGCGGTTTGATGTGAGCTTGTAAAGGATCAGCTCCATCTTGCTGCCGGCTACTTTTTTAAGGCCGTCGCCCATCAATGTCATACCATAGAGGAACAGCGCGATACCGCCAAGCAGAGCAATGATACTTACGATCGTAGACAATTGAGAATTCCTCCTATCGATTACCTTAGGCAGGATCTATCGTCAACCTTCTGAAGCTTTTTTATGCTTCAGAAACGTAAAGATCGAATTCTTTACAAATAACATATTATCCTATCGATCTGGTAATGTCAATGAAAGGAATGTTGCGAGTTTATGGCTTTTTTGAGACTTTTTTACCTTGCGCAGGAATAAGAGTAATTGTAGTGTTTTCCGACGAAGTGTATAACAAAATGATGGATGGTGAGTCAACGAATCACTATATCATCTTGTGCTTGTTCCGGGACATAACATAAGAAAAGAGACACCGCCGAAGCGATGTCTCTGAGGTTATGAAGTTAGATTATTCCACCATGCGGGTAACGGCGCCGGCGCCGACGGTGTGACCGCCTTCACGGATAGCGAAACGCAGACCGGCTTCGATAGCGATGGGGGTGATCAGTTCGACTTCCATTTCGACGTTGTCGCCGGGCATGACCATCTCAACGCCCTCGGGCAGCTTGATGGAACCGGTAACGTCGGTGGTGCGGAAGAAGAACTGGGGACGATAACCATTGAAGAAGGGGGTATGACGGCCGCCTTCTTCCTTCTTCAGAACGTACACCTGGCCGAAGAAGTGGGTGTGGGGCTTGATGGTGCCGGGCTTAGCCAGAACCTGGCCGCGCTCGATCTCATTGCGCTGCACGCCGCGCAGCAGAGCACCGATGTTATCACCGCTCTGAGCGTCATCCAGCAGCTTGTGGAACATTTCAACGCCGGTAACAACGACGCTGCGGGGCTTTTCCATCAGACCGACGATTTCGACGGTGTCGGAAACGTGAACCATACCACGCTCGATACGGCCGGTAGCAACGGTACCACGACCGGTGATGGAGAAGACGTCTTCAACAGGC
>CALCTW010000006.1 GCA_937907055.1 uncultured Clostridia bacterium
CAGCAGCACCCGTTCATTTTACTTATGAATGATTTCATTCCAAATGATTTCTTCAACCTGACTCTTGATGGCGTTCATCATCCCGACCCAACGAAGCTGATCAAGCATGATGTGAATATAGTAAAAAGAGTGGCTGTTGCACCTATGTTTGCAGCAGTCACCCTTTTTACTGTTATTTGATTATGATGTGCGCGGTTCCCAGGTTCTTTCGCCTTCCTTGCTTTTCTCCCATCACGGTAATATCAAACTCGATCGGAAAATCTTTATCAGTTGTCATCATTACATATCGAAAACCGGAAGCATATCCTGTAAGACTATCATTAGACCAGGTGAACGAAATATTTTCAGATAATAGCTGCTGCGTCTGGATACTGGCAACAAGCAAATTATATTCCTCGGCGAGCGGATTATCAAATATGATATCCAGGTAATGTGCAATATCTGTGTGATAGACATTGACCTGCCTGATTGAAATTGAATCCGGCAGGAAGTTTTCGCTGGTAACTACAGCTTCATCACAGATTTTCGGTTCGACCCTTGACATAGCTGAAACAGGGATAGTGATGCTCTTCGGCTCAGACAGAGGCCGCATTGGATCACCTGGCTTCAATTCCGCCTGAACGACCGGATTGTCATAGACAGTAGTATAAAGGCGCACCCTGATAAGAGCATTGTCAGCACCGACAGGGAAACGCAATACCTGCGTCCAAGATCCATCTTCATTGCTGACAAGTTCATTGGGAATGCCAACTGTCTAGAAAGTACACTCCTCATTTTGAACAGCACATCCGAAATAGACAACTGGCCAATTTTTCCGTGATGCATACTCCGCAATGGTCTCTTCGGGTTTGCAGTCAATGAAACCGATGCTGCCTGCCTTATCCTTCAGGCCGATACCTTTTCCAGACGGTATGATCACACCAAACTCGTTTTTCGGCACAACGTCCATCAGCACATAAATACCGTGACCATCATACATTATCTCTCGCACTTTTGCAGTGGCATATTCCGTATCGATGGAATATGATACCGCTTCGATCATGTTAGCCGCAGCAGGATTATCCTGCAGTTTCAGCAACTGAAGCAGATTCGGTAGGAAGGTAGCAGCCAATGCTGTACCCGTCACAAGGAGGACCATGATAACAACCAATACCAAACTGACCGGTTTTTTTTTTCATCACAACGATTTCTCCCCTTTTTTTCGCATCTGAAAGAACCCGCTGTGCAAGCCAGGGATCATCTGGAATCCCAGACAAAGAATGGTCAATTATTTGTTGAACAATTTGCTTATCCCTCATTTTTTCCATAACCTAACCTCCGTCCCAGCACGTCATGCAGTTTTTCTCTGGCGCGCTTCAGTCGGGTCGATACAGTCGAATGTGTGATGCCGAGTATATCGGCGATTTCATTCACATTCATGTTTTGCCAGTAATACAGGAGGATGACCTCTTTGAGCTTAGGCGGCAACTTCATCACATCACACATCACATCAAGTTCATGTTCATCCTCCGGCGGCACAATTGCCTGGGGCAAGTCTTCCGGCGTAATACGCCTGTCAAAATGTCGAAACCAGGCAGAACGCTGCATATCTCTGCATGTATTTACAGCAATCTGGATTAGCCAGGTTTTTTCGCTGCACTCACCACGGAAACTGTCCAGCTTGTTATAGGCTTTGAGGAATGTATCCTGTGTTGCATCTTTCGCTTGTTCCATATCCCGTAAATAAATGTAACACATGCGGAGCAGCAAACCTTGGTATTGATTTACCATTTGAATCAACGCCTATTCACGGTCGTTGTCCGGATCCTTGACAACTTCCATCCGTTGCTCACCTCCTTCGATTATATAGACGAGAATAGAAGGTTGTTATGTCGATTTTTTGAAAAAGATTGCACAGAAAATACAAATCATGTGAAAAGGCCAGGAAGACAAACCTTCCTAGCCACAATTTTAGCCATTTCCACCCAGGGCAGATTCATGGATCACACCGGTATCTGTGTTGATAATCACAGTGTACCGGCCATCCATGGCAACGTATTTAGCCACGGTATTGTCATCCGCCGGAGCCGTCTGCGCCAGCATGAAGGTGACATTGTTATGATACCTTTGTAAAGGAATGATCCTCTACCCAATATAGTATACTGCAACAATGATGTAAGTCAACGACTCAAGAAAACCGGGCAGGCATTGTTCTTGACACAACGCCTGCCCTTATAGTTATCTGTTTACTATTTCGTTCATGATGATCTCTTCGACCTGCGCCTTAATAGCATTCATCATGCCGACCCACCGCAACTGATCAATCATCTTCATCTGTTCAGTCACACCGGCTTCCTTCGCCATCTGTGGGATCACCGTATTCAACAGGTGTTGTGCCTGTTCATCAACCCAGCGCAGATCCTCATACAGCTTGCCGGAAAGCAGCAGACGGGTATACAAGCCGGGACGATGGGTTTTCAGGTACTCCATTCGAGCCATGCCATATTTGCCCAGGGCATAGCTGTGTCCAACCTCGATATCTGGCAGATAGTAGTCACCAACCAGAGAATAATTGAATCCGTTTTCGTCAATAGTCTTATGCAGTTCACTCATGGTCTTTGTCCTCCTTGTTTGTCATGTTGATCAGCTGTCTGATCCAATCATAATGGGTCTTGCTTTTGTTTTTAATATTCCGGAAATCCTCGCTCAACAGTTGCTTCAGCACCAACTCTTTCGGAGCATAATTGTGATAGCCGTCCTTGAACCAGCGCATATGGCCGATCGCAGTCCAGGTCAGGATCGTCTTTGTCGAGTAGCCGGTCAATTCGGCGATCATCTTCAACGTCATCAGATCCGGGTAATCTTCTGTCCGGGTGATGAGCAACTGACGATAGGCACGCATCACCCGCTGGTTGTACTGTATGGACGGCCTCACTACCGGCTTATAGCCAGAACTACTTTTCACACTGACGCTGTATCTGCCGGGATTCTTATCACGGCTTCGCAGGAAGGCAACCACATCGGTTGTCAGGATCTGATACTTGTGGGTGGCATGGCCGGTGTTCCTGCAGGGAATGATGCCGTTGTCCAAATAATATTTAGCCACGCGCTTGCTGATGTGGCACAGCTTGTACAGTTGCTCTTTCGAGATGGTTTCCGGATACTTTTTCAGAATCGCCTTGTAGTTCGTTGGTTCACTCATGGGAATTCACCTCGTCGCATTATTGCCAACGGGCGACGGATGTTTTTGCTCTCTGTTCTCTCGTTTTTCTCTCCATTTTTCTCTCCAACTTGCCGTTTTCTCTCCTATTTTGGAGAGAACAGCAGAAAATATTCGAGTCCCTGCGGTTGCTTGCCTTGAAGCCACCTCGTGTCCGGAAATCCTTGATTTCCGGGCATTTCAGCCTTCCGACAAGTTCCCACAGGAGCCTTGTATTTCTGACAGTTTCCACGATCGGTAAAACACTCGAAATCAGGTACACCCGCAAGGGTGCCGTGGGTTCGAATCCCACCGCCTCCGCCACATTCAGGGAAACAACTTGTGTTGTTTCCTTTTTTGTTTTTCCGGGTTTGAATCTTCGGATCCCCCGAAGCCCCATCCGCTCGGCATCGCCCCGGCGGTATTCTGCCTGGAGAAGAGATCGTGGTGGGCGCGGATGTTTGCCGTAGTGCTGAAATCGCTGTGACCAAGCCGCTCCTAAATCATAAACCGAAATCACTGTCAATTGATCGATTACAGGCCATACTCAATGCCTATAAACATGATGTCATCGCAGAAGCGCGTTGCACTCGGGTGCGTCAACTTGAGATTTATGCTGAAATATGCTATATTGATAATACAGCAGCACAATATAACCCTTGGCGGTATTGGGTTGATCAAAAACTTCAGGAGAAGCGGGAAACAGAAATGGCCATCACAGTCAATATTTATTATACCGGCGAAGGAACAAATGCCAGAGAATTCGCGAAGGAAATGGTATCCGGCGGCACGGCGGAAAAGATCAGAGCAGAGGAAGGCAACCTCCGCTATGAGTACTTCTTTCCCATGGAGGATGAGCATACCGTTCTCCTGATCGACAGCTGGGAGGATCAGGCGGCCATCGACGCGCATCATCATTCCCCCATGATGAACACCATCATGACCCTGCGCGAAAAGTATGACCTGCACATGAAGGTGGAACGGTACATCACCGATGAAACCGGTGTGCCGAAAAGTGACAAAGCATTCGTCAGGACATGATGCTCATAAAGGCAGGTACCGCGTCTACCATGGTACCTGCCTTTGCCGTTATCCATCGGTGTGGACCGGTACTGTGTGAGGCTTATTCATAGCCCGCGAGCCGGGAGGCTCTCACAAGTCTTTTTTTATTACCAACGCACATTTTTGTGTGTTGTTGACAGGCGTAAAAAGCATTGATACCATTAGTGCAGGCTCCGCAAGGGCATGAGGGGGCCCGGAGAGAAAACAAAAGCGGCTGAGGCCGGATGGCCGCGCGCCGCGCTTGGAGGCATATTGTATGGGCAAGATCATGGAAGTGATATTCTGCGTATTCTATCTCATTTTTACGGCGATCATGGGATCGCTCATCCTGAAAAAGAACGCGGGGCGGAAGGAGATCCGCATGTTCGGTCTGATGACCCTTGTGCTGGTCTTCGGGGACGCGTTTCATCTGATCCCGCGAATTCTGGCAGCGCTGGATCCCGCGGGGAACTACGCGGTTTCTCTCGGCATCGGCAAGATGATCACTTCCATCACCATGACGGTGTTCTATGTGCTCCTGTACTGTATCTATGAGATTCGTTACAGTCAGAAAAACACCGTGCTTCGTGCCGCTGTCGGCCTGCTCGCGTTGGTCAGGATCATTCTGTGCTTCATGCCGCAGAACGACTGGACCGGCGCAGCCCCTGTGATCTGGGGCATTTACCGGAACATCCCGTTCACGATTTTGGGGCTGATCATGGTGGTGCTGTTCTTCCTGAAGCGTGACGACAAACCCTACAGATGGATGTGGCCGGCAATCACGCTGAGCTTCGCGTTCTACATTCCGGTGGTCCTGTGGGCCGATGTGAGCCCCATCATCGGCATGCTGATGCTGCCCAAGACCTGCATGTATATGTGGATGGTCGTCATGGGCTGGAAGCAGGCGAAGATCAAATAAACCTCTTGCCATTTTGCCAGGCGCTGCTCACACGGGCAGCGCCTTTTTTCGCGCGGGCAGTACCCGGTTTTCTCCGACATTTTCTCCGACATTTTCTCCGACATGCGTGTTCCGGGACTCCCGCGAAAAAGCCAAACTCAATGAAAAACACGCACGAATCCGGAAAACCGGCAGTTTGTGTTTCACTTCTGTTATGAAGATATGTTATAATGGATTATACAAAAGCGTAACATCTTCTCCGGTAACGATGCTGCAAGGCAAAAGCGAAAATACCGGATCCTGCTTAGAAAAAACACCGCGTATGGAGGTGGCTATGAAAAAGTTATTGAAAAACGGACTTGTCGTCAATGTATTCGTGGATCAGGTCATTCAAAGCGATGTGCTGATCGAGGATGACCGCATCATCGGGGTGGGCTGCTATGATGCCTCGGAAGCGGACGAGGTGCTGGATATCAGCGGAAAATATGTATGCCCCGGCCTGATTGACGGGCATATTCACATCGAGAGTTCCATGCTGGCCCCGGCGGAATTCGTACGGGCGTGTCTGCCGCATGGCACCACCACCGTGATCGCGGATCCCCATGAGATCGCCAATGTATCCGGTCTGAACGGCATCGGCTACATGCTGGACGCGACCGAGGGACTGCCCATGAGCGTCTATTTCATGATGCCCTCCTGTGTGCCCGCGACCGCGTTCGACGAATCCGGCGCGCAGCTGACAGCCGCGGATATGGCCTCCATGTTCCGCCATCCGCGCATTCTGGGGCTGGGCGAAATGATGAACTACCCCGGCGTGATCGGACAGGACAGGGAGGTGCTGCGCAAAATCGAGGTGACGCGCCGCGCGAACATGATCGTCAACGGGCACGCGCCGCTGCTGCACGGTCATGATCTGGACCGCTATATCGCCGCCGGCATCTATGATGATCACGAATGCTCCACCATGGAGGAAGCGCTTGAAAAGCTGCAGAAGGGACAGTGGATCATGATCCGGCAGGGCACCGCCGCCCGTAATCTGGACGGCCTGCTGAACCTTTTTGAAGAGCCGTGGTCCCGCCGCTGTCTGCTGGTGACCGATGACAAGCATCCGGCCGATCTGCTGGAAAGCGGGCATATCGATAATATCATCCGTATGGCAGCCGCGAAGGGCAAATCTGTGCTGACCGGCATCCGCATGGCAACGCTTCAGGCCGCCGCGCGCTACGGCCTGCAGGATGTGGGCGCGATCGCGCCGGGCTACATCGCGGATCTGCTGGTGCTGGACGATCTGGATTCCTTTAAGGTGAGTGATGTATATTACAAGGGAAAGCCGGTGGTGGAAAACGGCGCGGTCATCCCGTTCGAGGCGCGCAGGGTGCGAAACGATGTATGGAAAGCCGTCCGCAATTCCTTCTATCTGGACAGCCTGACACCGGAACGCTTCCATATCGTGCCGAAGGCCGGCCCCTGCCGTGTGATCCGCGTGATCCCGGATCAGCTGATCACAAAAGAGGAACGCGTTGCTTTGGATTTCACAACGGGCAACGGCATCGATGTGAAAAGAGATATCCTCAAGCTGGCCGTCATTGAGCGCCATATGAATTCCGGGCACATCGGTCTGGGCTATATCACGGGTCTCGGGCTCCGTGAAGGCGCCATCGCCTCCTCCGTTTCTCACGATTCGCACAACCTGATCGTGGTGGGCGCGGATGAAGAGAGCATGACCGCGGCAGCCAACTGCGTGCGTGAGATGGGCGGCGGTCTCGCGGTCGTCCGCAATGGGCAGGTGCTGGCTTCCATGCCGCTTCCCATCGGCGGACTCATGGGCAAAAAGAGCGCCGCGGAAATGGCGCGTCTGAATCAGGAGGTTCGTCAGGCGGCGGAAGTGCTGGGACACGCGGAAGGGATCGATCCCTTCATGAATCTGGCGTTTGTCAGTCTCCCCGTGATCCCCGACCTGAAAATGACGACTTTGGGACTTGTGAATGTAAACACGCAGAAATTGATACCGCTCTTCTGTGAAGAGGACGCGTAAATAAGACGCGTAAAAAAGAAAGGATGAACGCTATGAACATGAAAAAACGGGCTTTGGCCGTAATGATGATCGCGGTGCTGCTGCTCCCCTTTTCCGCTCTCGCGGAGCAGGCGCCGGATGACTCCGCCTTCATGCGGATCGCCATCGAGGAAGCCTACGACGGCATTTCCCACGCGCACGGCGGCCCGTTCGGAACGGTGATCGTGAAGGACGGCGTGATCGTCGGCCGCGGGCATAACATGGTGCTGGCCAACAACGATTCCACCGCGCACGGCGAGATCACGGCCATCCGCAACGCCGAGCAGGCGCTGGGCACCTATGATCTCTCCGGCTGTGTGCTGTATACCACCGGCGAGCCCTGCCCCATGTGTCTGGCCGCGTGTATGTGGGCCAATATTCAGCATGTTTACTATGGCTGCACCATCGCGGACAACGCGGTGATCGGCTTCAGGGATGAGGCGTTTGACAACATGTTCGGCGGCCGCGAGGCGTTTGCCGATTACCTGACCGAGCTGGACCGCGACGTCTGTCTGCAGCTGTTCAGCGATTACAACGCGATGAATGCCGTGATCTACTGAAAAAGTGCCGGTAACAGATCTGATCAAGACCGAACCATAAAAAGCCCCGCCAAACGGCGGGGTTTTTACTGTAAACAAGTCTTCAGATCAGGAACCGGCGCGGCTTTATCGCGGTCTTCTCCAGATCTTTTTGACGATCTCACGGCTTGCGCCCTGATATTCACCCATGCCTGAATAGAGATCCTCAAATCCGCATTTCTCCATCACCCGGACGGAAGCCGCGTTCTCCTTCACGCAGATCCCGTAGATCCCGGCAACGGCTTTTCTCTCGGCCATGACCGGCAAAAAGGCGGAGACTGCCTCGGACGCGTAGCCCATTCCGGTATACTTTTTCGCAATGTGATATCCGACCTCCCAGCCCTCCTCAACGGGCGCCAACTGGACATAGCCGATATTCTCATCGCTTTTTGTCATCACGCAGTATACGAGCGGACCGTCCTCTGAGGTGTACTGACTGATCAGGAATTCGAGGGTCTCCCGCGCGTCCTCCTCCGTCTCAAACACCTCATCGGGCACGAATCTCCGGGTATCGTCATCCAGTGAATTCTCGTGAACTGTCTTTGCCATCTCCATATCAAATTCCCGGATCATCAATCGTTTTGTTTCAATCTGCATCGTCATTTCCTCCTTTGGAGGCTTTTATCATATCAATCCTGAGGAACGCCGTCCTGTCGGGAGCGGCCTCCCCTGTTATCCCGCGGCTTTGCCGGATCAGAAGTCGATATCATACCGTGTCCCGTGCGAGAACAGGACACCGTTCACCAGTCTGATCTTCAGGATGCAGGTGTGTTCATCCGTAAGATCGGAATGACCGTTATCGATCCAACCCGCGAAGACCTTTTTCATTTTCTCCGCGATAACCGCGTTCTCACTGCTACCGAAGAAGCCGAGGTTTTCGCCCAGCCCCTGCGCGGTGAACCATTCTCCGGCGATGGCCACACGCGGATTCAGAGCGATCTGCTTCATTTTGCCGGACAGATCATAAGTGAGCACATAAAAAGCGCGGTCATCATAAAAAGCATTCACGCTGCGAACATAAGGCTGCGTGCCGTCCACAGTCGCGAGCGACAGCACATGATCGCTGCCAAACCGTTCCTGCAGGATCTGCTGCGCGGTTTCTGTCAAAGTAGCCATATACAACCCTCCATATCATTGATCTTTGTTATTCTGCTTTGCATCCCGGCGACACAAAACAGGCCGCCTTCTTTTTCTTTGGTTTGGGGAGCGGCAGTTCGTCGAACATGGCCTCCACCAGCTCCGTTAAAAAGAACCGGTTATCCACATTATCGACCGCCAGCATGTCCTTCGCGCCCATGTAGGGCGCTTCCCGGGCCGCGTCCGGCATCAGGCGGATCGCGGCCGGCACAGGCTTCACAAGAAAGCGGTCATCATAAATGCCGCCGAAGACCCTGCCGCGGTAATAAAGGACGTATTCCCCCATCATCGGGCGGAAGGTGACATCCTCAAGATCCGCCAACTGTTCCATGATGAATTCAAGGTATTCCCGGGTTGACGCCATGGCGCGTGATCCTTTCTATTTTCTGAAGCCTGAGGCGGTTCCGGGTGATCATTCCAGCAGGTTGCGGATCACCTTTGTAATGACGGCATCGCCCTTATGATCCCAACTGAACTGAACATCGCTGCCGGCTACGGGCTTTTCCTGAACATCCGCGGACAGCACAGCCGGGATCAGCAGTTCCCAGTAACGCACCTGATAACGATCCGCCGCGGCGGTCTCCACGACCCCCAGATGCTGCCCGCCGATCTTCATAAAGCCGTCCATTACTTTCACTTTTCTGTACGCGGGGAATTCCCGACTGATCTGCTCCAGCAGCCGCGTATCCTCCAGCTTTTCAAAATCCGCGCTTTCGATCAGTTTGCCCCTGACGGCGGAAAAATCATGATTCAGCGGCAGCACCATCAACGAATCAAAGCTGTTCCCGAAGGCGTCCGTGATGCCGAACTCCGCGCCCCGCCGGAAACCGAACCTCGGATAATAATCCTGTTCGCCGAACAGCGCGATCCCGGCCACCCCGGCCTCCTTCGCGAGACGGATGGTCTCCCGCATCAGCGCGCCGCCGATGTCATTCCCCTCCAGCGTCGGCTCCACCGCCAGCGGGCCGAAGGTGACGATCTCGTGCCGGGTCTCCCCGTCCCGGATCCACGCCCTTGTATAATAGACCGCCCCAACGATCCTGCCGTCCAGCTCCGCCACACGGCTGAGTGCCGGAAGATAATCTTTCGATTCCCGGATGACACGGACCATCAGATGCTCGGTGCAGCCCGGCCAGAATTTGTTCCAGAAGCTGCGCATGGTCATGAGTTCTGTCTGCCTGTAATCGCCGACGCGTTCCTCGCGAATGATGAGACCGTTCAGCATCAAGTGTTCCCCTCCAAATGATCATTCAAGCCGCTTGACCAGCGACGCATGTCCTTCCAGTTCCTTGAAACCCGCTTTGGTATAAAAAGCATAGGCCGGAACGTTTCTTTCGGTTTGCAGGAAGATCTGATGGATACGGCGCGTCTTCGCGTACGCTTCGATCTCACGGAGGAACAGCATTCCGAGCCCCTTTCGCTGTTGTTCTGTAACGATGAAAAATTCCTGAATATAATACTCCGTTCCGGTACACCAGTGCATAATATGTCCGAGCGATACCCCCACCAATTCCTCCCCGTCATAAAGGCCGAGAGAAAGGGAATTGCTGTTCCCTGCCAGATCAAGGATATAGTTGTGCAGCTGTTCTTCATCGCTCCAGTCATCATTCCATGGTTCATTCATGAACACGCTTTTGAAGCGCGCCTTGATCATGTCCAGATGACAGCGTTCCAGTTTTCTGATCTCCATCATACTGTCTCCCTGTGAAAATGTATAGGCGGATCACTCAGCCGGAAACGCGTTGAACCACGCGCGCGCCTCAAAAGGCTGTTTCCGGGGCGGCCTGATCTCCTCCAGCGCTCTGCCGACCGGCAGGAAGCACACCAGATCGTATTCATCCGGCACACCGAGGATCGATGCCATCCCGGCGCCGATGCGATCTACATCCGTGATGTGCCCCTCGTACCAGCAGCTCTGATAACCCAGTGCCGTGATGGCCAGCAGCATATTTTCGATGGCCGCGGCGTAATCCTGTACCGCGAAGCAGCGATCCCGGTAAGCAATGATATGCCGTGTGAGCACGCAGATCATCGCGGGAGCCGTCTCGCCCACAGGCGGCTGGATCACCGCGCGCAGCTTTTGCAGGACCTCCGGGTCATCCACGGCGATCAGGCTCACGGTCTGCTTGTTGCAGCCGGAGGGCGCCGCCAGCCCGGCCTCCATAACGCGCGTCAGATCCTCGCGCGGTACAGGCGCGGGGTCAAATTTGCCGCGATAACTATGACGGCTGAGGATCAGTTCCAGCATATCATTCATTTTAAATCCCTCCCTGAGATCCCGCGCGGCATCATTCCGGCATACTGCCGCCCAGCGCTTCGATCTCCTTTGTCAGCAGGCGCAGATCATCGATCGCGCGCTGCATCGTATCCTTCCGGCTGCCGTTTTCGATCAGTCGCAGCAGCCTCACGCCGCAGTCATCCGGCTTCCGTTCGAAGCCCTCAACAGCCGCGAGGGTGCGTTTCCGGCTGGGGAAATAGACACGGTTACGGCATAGAGCGCCTGCAGCAGATGATCCAGCGCGTCCCGTAAAGCCATTGCGTTCATTGTTTTATACCTTCTTCGGGTATGACCCGCGTTTTTCGCATACAGAAATCGTATGCATACTGTTTTCGACAAAGCCGCGTGGAATCCTGCCGGCAGACATCCCGCGATCCGGCAAAAGGAAGAAACAGAGGCGCTGATGCCTGATCTCCGCGATTCGCGCCATAGAAACGCCTGAAGGCTGGGAATTGCCGGACAGATATTGCAGGAAACGGCGCGTTGCGCTATGATAGGCGTGTATTGTTGACCTGACATGCAAAGAAATGACAAAAAGGAAGTACAAAAATGAAGAAGATCATGTTCCTTGCCCTGCTGCTCGGCCTTGTGGTGACGCTCGGCCTCTGCGCGGCGGAAGCCGAAACCGTGAAGACGAAGCTGTTCTCTGCCGACCTCCCGGACGGCTGGGAATACGATGCCGACTGGATGAGCGATCAGGACGGGCATTGTTATGTTTCCTTTGTGCTGGATGACCGCGACGACAGCTTTTATTCCGCCGAAGTGGACATCACCTGCGATGTGAACACGGCAAGCGGTTTTTCACAGAAGATGAGCGCCGCGGGGCTGGACATCAAGACCGCGATGACCGAAAACACCTATGCCGTAAAGAGCATCGGCGGCGTGGACTGCTGGATCGGTCAGGCGGGCAGCTCCGTGCGGTATTACGGGTATCTGGCCGAAAAGAACGGCTTTATCCTGATCGAGGTGTATGCCGATGAGGACACCGCCGAAGCCGTGGACACGCTGCTGAACAGCGTCACCTTTACCTTTGCCGATTACGAAGGCCCTATCACGCCCTGGTACTGGGAAGGCACAGCCTACACCGCGCCTGAGTGCAGCACGCCTGTAAACGGCTGTACTGTGATCAGCAGGCTGCTGCCGATCGACACCGCGGAGCCCTGCTATACCACCACCGAGGTCAAACTGGACATTGCAGGCAATGACTTTTATATTTTCTCCAACAAGGAGATGAAAAAGTACACGCGGACAGGAGACGCGCTTCAGTATGACAGCACGATCGAGCTGCCCTTCGTCCCCCGTACCTTTGCTGTGGACAAAGAAGGCGCGCTGCTTCTTTCCGGTTTCGGCAAGAGCCTGACCCGGGTGGCGGACGGCACGCAGACCCTGATCTCCATGGATACCGATGACATCGCCGTGCATCCCTCCAAGGCATGGGGCATCAGTTATTTTTCCGGCACCGACCTTAAGAAGGTGGACATGGCAAGCGGCAGCATGACCGACCTGACCGTACCGGAGCTGACCTACCTCAAGGGCGTGTTTGTGACGGAGAACAGCATCATCATCGACGGCTCCTTCACGGGCGGCGCGGACTGCGTGCGTGTCTATGATCTTGACATGAACCTGAAGGGTCAGGTGGATAAGGACAACAACACGACCGGCTGGTTCGGCGGCGCGACCGCCGCGGCGGAGACGGCAAACGGCTATATTCTCTTTGACCTGAACATGCGCAGCATTTATTTCCTGGATACCGGCTGCACTGTAGTCTGCGCGGCGGACTTTAAAGACGTGCTGGGCACCCGTACCCCCTGGCCCTGCGCCGCTGTCACCGGTGAGGACGGCAATGTGTATCTGCTGGCGACTGACAAGCGTCCCGACGGCACCTGCACTGAAGCCGTGGTGTTCTGTCTCTCCGGCTATTGATCCGATATCGCCCGGAGCGGACGGGTTCGGAACAACAGACCGCTAAAAAACACATTCGCGAGGTCATAAATGGAGATCAGGGCGAAATACTTTGACGCGCTCACCACAAGAGAGCTGTTTGAGATCCTGCGGGCGCGTTCCGCCGTGTTTGTGGTGGAGCAGAACTGTGTGTATCAGGACATGGATGACCGAGATTACAGCAGCCTGCATATCTTTTTTGAAGAAGATGAAAAGGTAACGGCGTACCTGAGGGTCTTTCAGAAAGACGCGGAGACCGTGCAGATCGGCAGAGTGCTGACGGTGAAACGCGGCACCGGTCTCGGCGGAAAACTGCTCTCCGAGGGCATCCGTCAGGCGATCGCCGCGTATCAGCCCAGGCGGCTGGTGCTGGAAGCCCAGTGCTACGCCACCGGCTTCTACGCGCGGGAAGGGTTCCGGATCAGCTCAGAGCCCTTTATGGAGGACGGCATCCCCCATGTGTGGATGACACGCGAACTGTGACCGATTTTTCCCATAACTGAAACAAAATTCACCCCCGGCGCCCGTATCAGGCTGCCGGGGGTGTTGCTTATGATCCATTTTTACGCCGCGAAACACGGAATGCTCAGAAACTGACCGTCCCGCGCGGGAAAAAGCAAGGCATGACCGTTACAGCACCATGACCAGCGTGCCCGCCGCGATCAGCACGCAGCCGATGATCGACTTGACCGTCATTTCTTCATGCAGGAAGGCAAAAGCCATGATGAGCGTGATGACCACGCTTAATTTATCGATGGGCACCACCTTGGAGGCCTCGCCCATCTGCAGGGCGTGATAGTAGAACAGCCACGACGCGCCGGTCGCCAGCCCGGAAAGGATCAGGAACAGCCAGCTTTTCCGGCTGATCTCCCCAAGGCCGGTCTGCGCGTTTGTGAGGAAGACCATTCCCCACGACATGACGACCACGACCACCGTGCGGATAGCCGTCGCCAGATTGGAGTTGACGCCGTTGATCCCGATCTTGGCCAGAATGGATGTCAGCGCCGCGAAAACAGATGAAAGGATCGCGTAAAGCCACCACATCAAAAACACCTCCCGGAACAGCGCGTTCATGACCGGAACGCGTGTTTCAAGGGAATGATACACCCGTTGCAGCCGGGTTTCAAGAATCGTTTTAGACAGATCACGGACTTTTTCAGGACAGAAAACAGGCTGAGCCGGAAAAGATCACAAGAGGCTCAGCGCTGCCCGTGATCCGGGATCCGGTCACTTTCGCGTGTCCGTATGACGGGGTATATTTCATAGTTAACGGGGCGCGTTAATAAAAACAAAAAGGTCACAAAAGGAGCGAAAAGGTACAATGAAGGTCACAAAAGGTTCATTGCAGGTCACATGAAAATGATGTATGATCATACTGAAAGAGCAGCCGCGGACGGCTGCTCTTTCTCCTTCCCGGAAAGCAAAACAAAGAGGCCCTGCCTCGCGGCAGGGCCCCTGTGGGATCAGAGATCAGAATCAGTTGGCAGGAGCTTCGGCTACGACCACAATGCGGCCCTGGCCGTAGGCATCGGCGTATTCTTCGCCGACAACGCCGCCCAGCGTGTCGATGATGTAATCGAGCAGCACCTGGTTATCCAGCTTCACGGATTCCTGCAGCACGGTGCAGCCATCGAAGGCGGTAACACCGTCGCCGTTGTTGAGCAGGATGTAATCGGTGGAAGCCACGGTGTAGACCTTGTCCATGTCGATGGGCTCGCCGCCGATCATGATGTTCTTCACGCGGCGTTCACCGGTCACACCGGCAAACATGTTGTGATCATCCACAACGACGGAAGAATCGATGTAGATATGCACTTCGTAAGTGATGCCGGAGACCTGAGCAAAGCCGCCGAATTCACCGGGAACCAGACGGGTCACATGCTCCAGATAATCAGCGATCTGAGCGCCGGTGGCTTCGACCACAGTCAGGCTGTTGCCGAAGGGATGCACCTTCAGGATATCGTTCATGGTGATGTCGCCCGCCGCGACGTTCACACGGATACCGCCGCCGTTGACGAACGCGATATCCACGTTGCCGGCCTGATTGCGGTAAGCATCCGCGCACAGGTCGCCCAGGTTGGTTTCGGTGTTACGGACGAGACGCACATCGGTGACCACGGGATCATAGATGCACAGCGGGTTCTCGGTATGCGCGACGACGGTGGCCAGCTTGGCGTTCAGCTCAGCGGTGGCTTCGTTCACAGCATCCACGGCATAGCCGGTGAGGCCATTGGTCACAGTGGCGTTTTCTTCGCCGGTCCAGGCATACAGCTTACCGGAGATAGCGCCGGTCTCGGCGGAAATGGTGATCGCGCCGATATAGCCCAGCTTGGTGCCGCAGGCGATCAGCATGACATTTTCGCCGGCAGCGTTCTTCACGTCGCTCATCTTGAGGGTCATGCCTTCCACTTCGATGGTCTGCTCGGGATCGATCACAGAGTGGCTGTGGCCGTCCATCAGGGCATCGATGCCGGTGGTGTTAGCGATCACTTCGCTGCTCGTCCAGGGAGAGCATTCTTCTTCAATGCCCAGATGCGCCTGCAGGAAGACATAGGAAGCGCCTTCAGCACGGGCGGCATCCACAGCCTTCTGAACGGCATCGTACAGATCCTGACCGTTGTTGCCCTCGCAGAAGCCATAGATGAAGTTGCCTTCGGCATCCTGGAAGTAGGCGGGAGTGGAGGAGGTGAAGGTCTTGGGGGTGGTCACGCCGACGAAGGCGATCTTCACGCCGTCAAATTCCTTGATCACGTAGGGATCGAACACCGGTTCACCGTTGAAGGTGAAGTTGCAGCTGATGTAGGGCACGTTGCTCTGGGAAGCCAGTTCCATAAAGCGATCCATGCCATAATCGAACTCATGGTTACCGATGGTCTTGGAATCGAACTTCACGGTGTTCATGAGGTTCACGATCGCGCCGCCGGTGGTCATGGTGCCCACAGGTTCACCCTGAATGGCATCGCCGTTGTCCACGAGCAGCACATAGTTGTCATTCGCCAGGGTATCGCGCACGTCGGCCAGACCGGCGAAGCCCCAGTTCTGATCCACAGCGCAGTGGATATCGCTGGTGAACAGGATGACAACATCCTTCTGCAGCGCGTTCTCACTCTCCGCGAAAGCGAAGCAGCTGACCAGCATTGCAAGCATGATCAGCACAGAAAGCAGTTTTTTCATGGTCTCTTCCTCCATTTTTCATGATTCCGCTTCTCCGGCTTCCCGGAGAAAGGTCATCTGGATAAATTTATTCTATCACAACTGAAGGGAGATGGAAAGACCGGCGACCGTACTTTTTCGGCCATATGTCCGGATTTTTCCCTTTTTCAGGGCTCTCCGGCGTCAAAAGACCCGGAGCGGATCCGATCCGCCCCGGGCCTTTCACAGGTCTGATACCTGTCAGAGATTCAGTTTTCAAAGGTTGTTTCTGATCACAGCGCTTCTTCCGCCATCCAGAGCTGCACATCATCGATGCTCAGGGTCTCGGCGGTGCCGTCCAGCTTCTGCCACACGCGCATGATGCCGTAGTGCGCTTCCGCGTTCGGAGCCACAGGCGTGATGCGGACGATCATGCAGTAATTGATGCCGGCGACGACCTGGGTGCCGATGACGGCGACAGGGGCAAATTCAACGCCCAGGATCGCGGCGGTCGCCTTCTTCAGCGCGTCGGCGGCTTCCTCGGTCACAGTGGGATCCTCGGCAGCGGTCCAGCCGCCGACCGCTTCAGCGTTCATGTCAGGCTCGATGTCCTTCACGCCCAGCAGATCGGCCGTGCCGTCCAGCTTCTGCCACACATACACGAAAGCATAGTGGGGAACAGCATCCGGCACAACGGGGGTCAGTTTGCACAGAATGCAGTAATTGATACCGGCAACGACCTGAGTGCCCAGTACAGCCACGGGTTCATAGGCGCAGCCGACCAGACCTTCGGTCGCCTTCTTCAGGGCTTCCGCCGCTTCTTCGGTCACTACAGTTTCCTCGGCGGTATTCCAGCCGCCCGCCGCCATTTCATTTTCAGCATGCACCGGCAGCGCCACAGCGCACAGCATGATCATCATCATCAGGATCGCAAATACCTTTTTCATTGTTTTATCCTCCGTAAATCGTATTCATTAAAAAGTGTTACAGAACATACCAAACGCGCGGATGTCACTCCGGCATCGCGAACGCGCAGTTCCTGCACTGTTCCTCCGCGGCGCCGGTCCAGTAGATCACGCCGCTCGATGCTTCAAACCATCCGTCGGGGATCAGATTGGCTTCCCGTTCGGTAACGGTGTCATCCTCGTTCGTAGTGATCTGCTTCTTTACACAGTCGTGGTACTCGATCCGGCCATCCTCTGTGACAGTACCGGTCATCGTCCACACATAGAGCACAAAAGCGGAATCCGCCCAGTCGACCTCGATGGCGTACTGATCCGCCCCGATCGCCCGCATGCTCATGCAGGCGCGCTGACTGGTCATATCGTAGTAATCGCCCTCCCGGATCGTGCCGGATTCGACAGGACCGGACTCTTCAGGCGTGGTCAGCTGCCTCATCTCATCCGCGATGGCGGTGAAGGTCTCTTCGTCCATCTGACCGTCGTCATGGATCATCAGCACGTACTGACCGTTGACATTATACCATCGGGCGAGCTTCATATCCGCCGTGATCACGATCGCGTCATCCTTATCCTGACGCGCGGCAAAGGCAGTTTCCCCGCCGTCCAGATACACGCCTGAGATATCCTCGTTCAGCCTTTCCGCTGAGGCGCGCAGGACATACTTCATGCCGTTCACACTGAACTGCAGTTCCGCCAGCTTCGCATCCTCTGTTTCCATCAGACGGGCATGCACATCGGTGATCCCCATCACGCCCGGCAGCCGCATTTCAATGCCGGCCGCCATGCTCAGGGCCTCGACGGATTCCAGCTCCACCCAGGGATTGGCCATGCCGATGACCGCGTTGGGCTGCGCGGGCGTTTCCGCGCCCTCTGCCAATGCCGCCACCATGCCGGTGCCGTTCATCAGGGCCAGTCCGGCCACGACTGAAGCAGTCAGTCTCTTCATTTTTTCATTCATATTCATTGCAATAATCCTCCCATTGGTATTTCCTCTGCCGGATGCTTCTTTCCCATCCGGCATGCACAGTATACTGCACTGATAGAACGAACGAAACCCAACTTTCATTCAATCTTTTTTCATTGTACTGAGCATTTTCGTTTATTTTCGTTTAAAATGCCGCGATCCCCTCCCGAAGCGTTCTTTTGTCACAGTTTTTCAGGCGCTTTGCTCCGCGTCCGGCCCGGTCAGGCCGTGAAACAGCGGACGGGGTGCTTCACCGCCCCTGCCCGCCGTTTCATATCATAAAAGATCACTTTCTTTTCTTGTTGAGCATCCTGCGGTGCATGGCCACCTTCACCATCAGATCATTCTTTTTTTCTTTGCTCCAGTTGTTTTCCTGCTCCAGACGGCTGTACATCTCCCAGCGCTCCGCGGACAGTTCGCCGCTTTCCAGCGCCGCGCGCACCGCGCAGCCGGGCTCTGTCCGGTGGGTGCAATCAGAGAAAAGGCAGCGGCTGATCAGCGCGGTGATATCCGGGAAGGTATCGGCGATGCCCTCCTCCGCGTCCATCACGCCCAGCTCACGCAGACCCGGCGTATCGATCAAACTGACACCGTTGATCTCGATCATTTCCCGGTGCGTGGTGGTATGCCGGCCCTTGGAATCCTCCTCGCGGATCTCCCCGGTGCGCATCACTTCCGCGCCGGCCAGAGTATTGATCAGCGTGGATTTACCGGCACCGGAGGAGCCGAGCAGCGCGATGGTCGTGCCGGGCGTGAAATAGGGCTTCAGCCTTTCCAAACCGTATCCGGTGTAGGAACTGACGGAGACCACCTGCAGATGATCGCTGAGCGCGGCGGCTTCGGCTTCCATCTCCTGAACATTCGGGCAGGTATCCGCCTTGGTGAGCACCGCCACCGGGACCGCGCCGCCCGCGACCGTCATGGCCGCGTAACGGGCAATGCGGCTGAGGCTGAAATCGTTGTTCAGGGAGGTGATGATAAAGACATAATCCATATTGGCGATGAGCGGCTGAGACTGCAGCGTCTTCACATAACCATCCGCGTGACCGCTCCTGTCCGGCCTGCAGAAGACCGTTCGTCTGGGGAGGATCGCGCGGATCAGGCTGTCCCCGTACGGGTTCACCGTCACCTCCACTTCATCCCCCACCACCGGGAACTGATCCTGATAGCGCAGATTCCCGGCCAGTACACAGTATAATTCTTCATCGCCCCTGCGCGCCAGATAACGATCACGGTGCACAAGCGCGATACGATAGTTTTGCTCCATTGGTATAGATCCCTCGCTTATTCCTGCAGGGCCGTCTTCATTCTGTCCGCGCAAGGGTCTGCGCCGTCTCAAACGGGTACAGCAGTCCCATCTGCCTGCGGCATTCGTCCATGATCTCCATCACATCCAGCGTGACCTGCATGGGCTCATACCGGCTTTCGGTCAGCCCCTGACGGATCTCTTCCACGACCCGGTCAAATTCATTGAGATAATCTCCCGAGCCTCCGCGGACTTCCTTTGTGCCGTCATCGCGGATCAGCTCCGCCTGTTCGGCGTAATGGAAGTTGCTGAAGGACATGCGGGCTTTGGTTCCTTCGATCTGAAGGACTTCGGCGCCCTTCGGATCCGCGATCGCGATGCCGGTATCCAGGCGCGTGCCATCGGCGTAGAAGAAGGTCACATCCTCCTCCAGGTCGATCCCGTCCGCCAGAATGCCCTTGCAGGCGATCTTTTCCGGCTTGCCGAACAGCCGGTAGAGATAGGTCAGCGCGTACACGCCCATATCGAGCAGTGCGCCGCCCGCGGCAGCCGGATCGGTCACACGCGGCGCGTAGCCGCGGCCATCCACCCGGCAATCCAGCCTGACACGCGTGATCTCCCCGAACGCGCCTTCGTCCAGCCATTGCTTTACGCCATTGGCGGCCGGCGCGAACCAGGTCCACATCGCTTCGGCAAAATAAGTGTGATTCTTCCGCGCCAGCGCGGCCAGCTCACGCGCGTCACGGGCATTGACCGTCAGCGGCTTTTCGCACAGAACGGGCAGGGAACGCTCCAACGCCATTTTGGTGTATTCATAGTGGCTGGTATGGGTGGTGACCACATACACGCCCTCCACGCCCGGCATCTCCATCGCTTCCGCGGCTGTTTTTGCCGCCGCGGCGCCGTATTTATCCGCGAAGGCCGCGCAGCGTTCCGCGTTCCGTCCGTATACAGAGACGATCTTATGCCGTCCCGAAGCCAGTATCTGTTCCGCGACGATCCCGGCCAGCTTGCCGCAGCCGATCACACACCATCCGAAAATATCCTTCATAATCGCATTCCCCCTTTTTTATGATCCTGTATTTTTTCTGACCCTCAGAGCGGCTTGATCATCAGCCACTCATCCCGGTAGGTTCCGTCATCATACTTCAGCGCGCGCACATGCCTGCCGGTCACTTCAAAGCCGCATTTTTCGTACAAACGCTTCGCCTGATCATTGCCGTCCACGACCTCGAGCTCGATCTGCTCATAGCCCATCCGGCGGGCCAGTTCGGTGAGACAGGCGATCATGGCCGTGCCGATCCCGAGCCCCCAGTAGGCCTTTTTCAGCGCGATGGCCAGCGAGCAGCGGTGCCGGACTCTGCGCTTGCCGCCGAGGCCGTTCAGGGAGCAATTCCCGGCCACCTGACCCTCCACCAGCGCCAGCATCATGACAGACCCGGGATCCAAAGCGAGACGGCCGAGGATTTCCCGCTCGCCCTCCACGGTGTAATTCACCTCATCGGGATTCCGCAGAAGGAAGGGCGTTTCCGCGGAAGTGATCTGAAGGTATTCGATCATCTGCTCCGCGTATTCCGGCGTGGTCGGACGAAGAAGGCATTCCCGTCCATCCCGCAAAGTGATCTTCTTTTCATCAAATAGCATCAAAACACCCCCTATATCGATCCTGCATATGGACCGAAATATCAGATACCGTAAGTCCGCGAGAAATGCGCCAGATGCTGCCGCGCCATTTCCAGCGCTTCATCCATCCGTTCGGGCTCACGGTCCGCCAGCTGCACCAGCAGCGTGACCGGGGCGGTGTACTCAAACGCCAGCAGTTTCGGATCACAGCGCCGGACTTTTCCGTTTTGCATGAGCCTTTCCAGAAAGGCCTCATTCATGGCGCACACCGCGGTCAGATGGTGCAGGGTGGTGAGTTTTCGCAGTTTTTCATTCCGGAACTGCTCCATCATCAGCATTTTGCGCACCTTGCGGATCTGCTCATCCTGCATGGTTAACCGCGCGCGGCGCAGGGATTCCTCCGCCAGCGCTTCCAATGTTTCGGGATACGCTGCTTCCTGATCCGCGCTGCCGAAACGTTCTTCATAATAGAGCGTCATCCGCGCGATCAGGGCATCCAGAATGGCTTCCTTCCCCCTGAAATGCTTGTACAGGGACGGCCTCTTCATGCCGACCGCGGCCCCGATCTCATCAACCCCCACACCGTCATAGCCTTTTTCGGCAAAGAGGGTGAGCGCGGCTGCCAGGATCTGATCCTTGGTGCTTTCTTTTTCGGTTCTGTTCGCGGACTGCATCGTCACAACCATCCTTCCATCCCGCGTCAAAGCGCTGCGACAGGATAACGGTCGTTATCCTGCGGATCCATTATAGCTAACGAGCGTTATTGTGTCAAGGAACAGCGACCCGCCGAAAGCAAAAGGCAGCCCCGGAAGGAGCCGCCCTTGGCATTATCGGATGTAATCATTTTTCTTTGCGGAAGAGCATCCGGATGTCTGACAGGCGCAGACGCCGGAGCGCGATATCACTGAGCAGCATCACAAGCGCCAGCAGCATGACCGGCAGCTGGATATTCGCTTCCCGGGGCTTCGCCGGTTCATCGGAGATGACCGCTTCCGGCAGATCCGCCGGAGCCGCGACGCCGAATTGCAGGATCTGCTTCAGTTCCGCCTTTCCGGCCTCGCTGTTCTGCCAGGAGGCTGTCCATTCCCCGGTGAGATCGGACGTGAACACGGTGACCGTGCCTTCCCCCAGCTGCCTTCTTGCCAGCAGGGGCGCGCCGCCCTCCGCGCGGAGGAGCAGCTCCGCGTCCTTACGCAGGGTGGTGCCGATAAAGCCCGTGATATCCGGCAGACCGGCCGGAAGACCGCCCGGCAGCACGACCGCGGCGGTTTTTTCTACCAGCGGATCGGAAGTCACCTTCTCGGTCTCGCTGAGCATGATGGACGGCAGATCCGCCGCGTCGGTGACGGCATAGTAGCGGCCGCCTCCGTTTTCCGCGATGTTCTTCAGCACATTGGAGCTGAAGCCCAGCGCCATGGCGGACACGGTGATGCCCTCCTCCGCCATTTCCCTGACCACCTGATCAAAGCCGTGATCAAAGGGCTCGCCGTCTGACAGGAAGATGACATGCCGCCTGAGCGTGGTCATATTTCGCATCTGTTCCCGCGCCAGCGTCAGGGCTTCGGTGTAATACGTGCCCTGCGCGGTGGTGAGGGAGGAGATGATACGGGAAAGGACGGCCTTATGGGTATCTGTCGCCGCGGCAGGCTCCGCCCGAAGGACGGCTTTGCTGTTGAAGGAGATCAGGCCCACCAGATCGCGTTCCGTGAGCGCTTCGATGCTGCGGATCGCGCCCTGCTTGGCATTGGCCAGACGATCACCGCCGCCGGTGTTCCCCCAGCCGCCCGCGTCGGTCATGCTGTTGGAGCAGTCCAGCACCAGCATCAGCGAGATGCCCTCGCCGTTTTCTTCTGTATATTCAAGCAAGACCGGCAGCAGGGTCTCATAGACCATGCCGGTCATACCGCCCAATGAAAGACCATGCTTACCGCCGGTCACGAGCAGCGCGCCGCCGCCCTGCACATAACGGCTGAGCATGCTGCCCCAGCCGCCCGGCAGATCCGCAGCCGCGGTGCCGTTCAGGATCACCCCGGCATAACGCGTCAGCAGCGCGGGCGCATCCGCCGGGGTCACGAAGACCGGCTCTGTTTCAGGGGGCAGATATTCCGTAATCAGAGAAGCGTCGGACGGATCATCCGCGACCACCAGCACACGGGGATGATCCGGCGTTTCCGTGCTCCGCGGCGCTTCGGGCGCTTCAGCAGAGGGCGGAAGGGTCAGGCGGAGGCCCGCGATGACCGGCACCAGCAGCAGACAGACACCGCACCGGAGGAGAACAGCGGCTTTTTGGCGAGCAGGCTGCCGCTGCGCCCGGCTGAGCCTGAACCACTGAAACAGGACGAACGCCAGCGCCGGAAGAATGAGCAGCAGCAGAAGCGGGCGCTCAAAAAAGAGATCAGGCTTGTTCATGACTGTCGATCCTCCATTCCGCCAGCAACAGGATCAGCAAAATCCCGGCCAGCAACGCCCAGAGGCCGGAGACGGCCTGTTCGGCATCCGTTTCCGCATCGGGGAGCGCCACGACCGGCGCTTCCATGACAGCGGGAACACTTTCCTCCGCGGGGATACGCGCCGCCACCGCGGCGGTCATGGATCCGCTGCGAAGATGATAGACCCCGGGAACAGACACGTGAAGGCTGCCCGCGGCGGTATACACGAACTCCTCCCCGTCCGGCGCGGTAACGGTCAGGGTATTCTGGCCGCGCGCGGGCGCGACCGGGACAGTATCGCCGACAACGGCCCCGGCTGTGTCCGTCAGACCGGGCACAGCAAGATCCATGCAGTTACGAAGCAGGATCAGAAGATCGGTCAGCAGGGGCAGATTGGAATCATGCAGATCAAACAGCAGGACTGTGACCGCCGGGCCGTTTTCACTCAAACGGCTGAGCAGCACCGGCGAACCGGCGCAGGTAAGCATGCTTTCCCACCGCGCGGAGGCCAGAACCGGCTGATAGACCAAAACGCTGATCTCGCGCAGCTGCATTTCCTTCAGCACGCGGCTCTGCAGACGGCTGCCGTTCACAGCCATGACGGCTCCCGCGGGCGTGACCTGCTTTTTCTGGCGTGTCATGCCCTCCGGCAGCCGGTCCGGATCGATCAGAAGGACCGAGCCCTCCTTCGGCAGCTGCTCCGGCATGAAACGATCGAAGATATACAACTGATAACCGGTCTGATCCCGGTATTCCGCCGTCCCGATCACGGTAACCCTGCCGCGTCTGAGCGCCTCCAGCGCGCCCTGCAGATACAGCGGCTCATCCGTTACCAGCAGCGTATCACAGGGGTATTCCTCCGCGGGGCATACGATGAAACGGTCATCCTCCATGAGATCATCGCCGGGCTGCATGTACAGTTCCGCTTCTCTGATCCGCCCCGCGCCCTCCACAAGGAAGACCGCCTGACGGGGAACGCCGTTCTTGCAGTCGATGCTCTGTACGCCGCGCAGCACACCGTTGACCCTGAGGCCGATCGTCAGCACGGCGTCACGGCCGGTGCTGACCGCCGTGCCGCTGACGGTATAGCGGCCCGCGCCGTTCGGGGTGACGGTCATACCGGTGAGCGCGGCGTTCCAGCCCGACGCGTCCCGGACAGAAATGACGGTCACGCCTTCCGCGATGCCCCGCGTCTGCTGATCGGTATACAGCAGGATCCGGGTCCCCGGATGCTCCTGCGCGTACTGCTGCGCCATCGTGAGCGCCTGCGCCAGGCTGTCGCCGGAATAACCGGCCTGCAGCCGCGAAAGCGCCGCCGTTACTGCTTCCTTCGACTCCGCCTCCCGGACACACCACCGGGCGTTTTCCTCGGCCAGAATGACACTGAAAAGATGGCCCTTCTCCGTTTCGGCGGCCTTTTCCTGAACCAGATCAAGCGCGGTGTCAAGACAGGTACGCCCGTCCGCGTTGGTCATGCGCATACTGGCGGAATGATCCACGATGGCCACATAACGGATCCGCGGCCCGTTCAGAAGCACAGGCCGCGCGGCGATCAGCGAGAAGCCGATGATCATCAGCAACTGCAGCACAAAAAGAAGCCGCTTTCCCATGCCGCTGAGCGGCAGGCGATTTTTCATAAAGCGGTCACTGAGCTGCCAGATATAACTGCTGGATACCTGCCGCTGCTCATGGCGCGGTCGGATCAGCCAGATGATGATCAGCACCGGGACCCCCAGCAGCAGCCAGAGCCCGGCGGGATTCTCAAAGCTCAAAGGATCATCTCCGATTCAACACTGCGGGTGAACAGCACCCGTCCCATCTCTTCATCCGTGCAGAACTGTAAAAAACGCACGCGGCGCGCGGCGCAAAAGGCGCGGATATCCGCTTCCAGCCAGCGATATGCCTCGGTATACGCCTTCAGACGGCGGCGGCTGATCTCCATCCGGCGGTTGCGCGGATCCGCCTCATCGGCGGCCTCGGCATCCCTCAGGAGCAGTCTGCCGCTGAAGGACGGCGAGATCTCCTCCCGGGAAAGCACCCGGATCAGACACACATCGTGGTTCTTCTGAAGCAGACCGTCCACCGCGCGCTTCCAGTCGCTGTCGGTGAGCAGATCGGAGATCAGGAAGGTGATGCCGCTGTGATGACCGGGATCCGGGCAGTTCATCACGGCTTCATCGATCCGGGTATCGCCCCTGCAGGACAGACCGTCCAGCGTCTCCGTGATCTGATACCACGCCTCCCGGCCCGAAACGGGACCGCCCACCGGCAAACAGTTTGCCTCCTGCAGGGAATAATAGCTCACGACATCCATGCCGCTTACCGCGAGATATCCCAGTACGGCGGCCAGCTGTAGCGCGGCATGATGCTTTTCAGGCGCGCCGAAGGCCATGGACGCCGACGAATCGATCAGCACCCGGTGATGCTGACGGCGTTCATCCTTATACAGACGCAGATACAGCCGATCCAGCCGTCCGTACAGGTTCCAGTCGATCCGCCGCGGATCATCGCCGGGGGAATAATCCCGGAAATCGGCAAACTCCGCGGAGCTGCCGTACAGGCCGGAGCGGCGGTTACCGCCGAACAGCCCGTCCGTCAGGGAACGGATATTGAGATCCCGCCCCTCCAGCAGGGCGAGCAGCCCGCTGTCGATCAAAGAATTACGCAAGAAAACGCCTCCCGTCAGCCGATCTGGAACCACTTGCCGCGCGGTTTTCCGGCTGCCGCCGCCTGCGCGGCATTGCCGCCCTTTCCGCTCACCTCCGCGATCAGCCCGCGGATCACCTCATCCGGCGTGGTCTTTGCCATCACGGCGTCATAGGTCAGCTTGATCCTGTGACGGAGCACGGGACAGGCCAGCGCGTTGATATCCTCATAGGCCACGTTATACCGTCCCTGCGTGAGGGCGCGGATACGCCCGGCGGTGATCAGCGCCTGCGCCGCGCGCGGACTCGCGCCGAAACGCAGTTCCTTTTTCGTCATTTCGGGCGCGCCTTCCGATTCGGGATGCGTGGCCGAGGCCAGACGCACCGCGTAACGCAGCACATCCTCCGCCACGGGGATCATCCGGGCGGTCTCGCGCATGGCCAGCAGCTCGCTGCCGCCCAGCACCCGTTCAGCCCGCTCCTCCTGCGTATCCTGTGTCATCATCACGATATTGCACAGCTCATCCTCTCCCGGAAAGGTCATCTCCAGACGGAACATGAAACGATCCATCTGTGCCTCCGGCAGCGGATAGGTGCCGTCCTGCTCGATGGGATTCTGGGTGGCCAGTACAAAGAACGGCTCCTGCAAAAGCCGGGTGGCGCCGCCCGCGGTGACACGATGCTCCTGCATGGCCTCCAGCAGCGCGGACTGCGTTTTGGGCGTGGCGCGGTTGATCTCATCCGCCAGCACGATATTGGCAAAGACAGGCCCCGGAACGAACACCTGCCGGTTCCGTCCCTTCTCATCCTTTTCGATGATATTGGTGCCCGTCACATCAGCCGGCATCAGATCGGGTGTGAACTGGATGCGGGAAAAAGGCAGATCGAACACACGGCCGATGGACCGCACAAGGCGGGTCTTGCCCACGCCGGGCACGCCCTCCAGCAGCACATTGCCGCCCGCGATCATGGCGATGAGCGTTCCCTCCACCACCTCTTCCTGACCGACGATATCCCGCGCGATCTCCTGCCGCGCCCTGCGGTACTGACGGCTGAAATACCGGATCTGTTCTTCTGTATTCATGTTCGTTTCTCCTTATTACCGGCTCAGATTCTGAAAATAGGTTTTCGCGGCATCCAGCAGGCTGCCCGGGATCTCGTCGCTGCGCACGCTCTGCAGATACCCGGCATAATAGGCCGAAAACACATCGCCGTACTGCACAGCGCCGGAAATGGGGTCATAGACCGGTTCTGTCATGCGGCTCTGCTGTTCCTCTCCGCTGCCGCCCGGCCGCGTCAGGGCTTCCTCCTCGCCGGAGGGATCCTCCCCGGCGGACGATTCCGGCGCGCGCGCGCCTTCGGACGACAGATCCTCCTCCGCCGCCGGATCCGGGGGTATTTCGGATTCCGGTACATCCCCGATCAGCTCACGCAGGACTTCCTTCAGAGTCTGCCGCAGGTGCACGGCGTTTTCCGGGGAGGCATGGCCGTTTGGGGCTGCTTCCTCCGCCGCGCGGTCGCATTCCGCGATCATGCCGGCAGCCTCAAGGACCCCTTCGGCACCGGGCAGGGAATTGATCAGTTTTTCCGTTTCGGCAGCCAGAAGGCTTTCGCCCTGTGCTGTCAGGTATGCTTTCTCCGCGGACAGCAGAGCCAGAATACGGTTTTCCGACCCCGCCCGGGTGATGATGACCGCACGCGCAGGCGCGCCTCCCGGCATGGCCAGACTGAGCATGACCGCCATCAGCGCCGCCAGCGCGACCAACGGCAGCAGCAGCCCGGGGCTTTTTTTGAGGCGGGCGGGATTTACCAGCCGCACGTAATTTTCGGCATCCGCGCGCTGCAGACGGACGATCTCACTGTCCTCGCCGGTCATGTCCAGCATCGTGGCCGCGCGTTCCTGAAGCCCTGTCGCGTCCAGCAGCCGTGCCGTTTCCTTCTCATCCGGCACAAGAAGCGCCCAGCTTCCGAGCGTTCCGGCGATGAAGCCGATGCCCGCCGCGAGCAGCGGCCACAGCACGCTGTCCGCGCGCGTGAGCTTACACAGGATCATGACCGCGGCAAACGCAACAGCACCCGCGCAGAAGCCCCACAGCGCCGCGGTGATCCGCGTCTGTCTGTGCAGACAGCGCAGATAGGGGATCAGCACCTGCGGGACCCGGCGGCTTTCCTTTTTGTTCATATCCGAACTCCTTCATTCGTTCAAGGTTCCGGTTCTCCCTGATTATATCATAATCCCGCGGATTTCACCGCATCATTTACACAGAACATTTCTGCCTGACACGGTATTTTGATGATAAATAAAGGAAAAATGGTGTTCCCGGCGTATAGGATTATACATCACGATCATCCTGCCCGGTATCCCCGCATGTGAATATGACACGAATCCGGATGTGTTGGAGGTTTATTTATGCCTGAAGTGATCAAGATCAGCGACCGCACCTGGCGCATTGAAGAAGAAGGGGTGCGTTATTTTCTGCTGGAGGGCCGCGACCGTGCCCTGCTGGTGGACAGCGGCATGCGATCCGCCGATGCCCGGCAGATCGCCGGGAGCGTGACCGCGCTGCCGCTTTCCCTGTTCACCACCCACGCCGACCCGGATCATATTTCCGGCTGCGCCGCCTTTGACCGCATGTACATCCATCCGCTTGAGGAGCCGTCGCTCCGCGCGAAGGGCTATACCGGCACGATCGACCCCGTCGCGGACGGGGATGTGATCGATCTGGGCGGGCGCGCGCTTCAGGTGATCGCGCTGCAGGGACACACACCCGGGCACACGGCCCTGCTGGACCGGGAGGCGCGCTTTCTGATCGGCGGCGACGCCATCCAGAACGGGCGTATCTTCATGTTCGGACCGGGGCGCGATCTGCCGGGATATATCGATTCACTGGAGCAGCTGCTGAAAAACCACAGCGGCGCCTTTGACACGGTATTCCCCTCCCACGGCGATTTTCCGCAAAGCCCGAAGATCATTGAAGCCCTGATCGCGTCCGCCCGGATGATCCGGAATGACGAAGCGGAGGGCAAGCCCGTATCGCTCTTCGGCAGAGAAGTGATGCTTTATCAGTTCCCCTGCGCCGGATTTCTCCGCCCGATGAAATGACCAACACACAGACAGAAACGAACGATGAAACAGGAAACGCTTATGATCGGCGGCATCCCCGCCATCCTGTGGGGAAAGCCCGCCAACTCTCTTTTTATCCATGTACACGGCAAAATGAGCCGAAAGGAATATGCCGAAGGTTTTGCCCGGATCGCGGAGGAAAAAGGGTATCAGACCCTCAGCTTTGACCTGCCGCAGCACGGTGACCGACAGCAGGAGCCTGACCGGTGCGATGTGTGGAACGGCACACGTGATCTGAAGATCATCGCTGATCACGCCTTTGGCAGGTGGCAGCAGGTCTCGCTGTACGCCTGCAGCCTCGGCGCGTATTTCAGCCTGAATGCCTACGCCACCCTCCCCTTCAGGCAATGCCTGTTCCAGTCTCCCATCGTGGATATGGAGGAACTGGTGCGGAACATGATGCTTTGGAATCATGTGACGGAAGAGGAACTGCAAAGCAGACAGGAGATTAAGACACCGATCGATCTGCTGCGCTGGGATTACTACCGGTACATCCTTTCGCATCCGGTGACCGAATGGCCGCATCCGACCGCCCTCCTCTACGGCGCGCTGGATGACCTGCAGACAGAAGAGGCGATCCGGGCCTTCGCGGATCGTTTTTCCGCCGCGCTGACCATTGCCGGAAACAGCCGTCATCCGTTTATGGAAGCGGAGGACGCGGCGATCGTGGAAAGATGGCTGCGCGAAAGCATGCTGCCCGCGAACGTGTGACGGCGGCAGGCCGCGTGATGAAGGATGACTGACACAAAAAGGAGACATTTAAAAATGATCGAGACTGAAAGACTGATCCTGCGCAAATGGCGGGAATCCGATGCTGAAAGCTGCTATCACTACGCGAAGGATCCGGCGGTGGGCCCCATTGCAGGCTGGCCGCCGCACACCTCGGCTGAGGGCAGCCTGTATGTGATCAACCATGTATTTACCGGCGCGGAGTGCTACGCGGTCTGCCTGAAGGAGACAGACGAAGCCATCGGCGCGATCGAACTGAAGCTGAATGGATCCACCGACATGACCGAGCGGGACGATGAATGCGAGCTGGGCTACTGGCTGGGCGTGCCACACTGGCACAAAGGATATATTCAGGAGGCCGGACGCGCCCTGCTGAAGCGCGCGTTTGAAGAACTGGGCATGTGCTGCGTGTGGTGCGGCTATTATGACGGCAACGCGCGTTCCGCCCGCGCGCAGGAGCGCCTGGGATTTGTGTATCATCACACCACGGAAGGGCTTGAGCTGCCCCTGCTGGGCGAGATACGCACAGGGCATGTGAACCTGCTGACCCGTGAAAAGTGGCTGCGGGACACGCGGGGCGAAGAAACGGTGTAAAGCAAACCGGCGGAGCGCCCATAAAAACAGACGGATCTCACATTCCGTAGTATAAAGAAAAACCTTTCCCATTCAGAACCGAGAAAGGTTTTTTATGACGCGGGCGGATCACGGCGCCTCGTCCAGTGACAGATACAGCCGGCTGAGGCTGTACGCCACATCCTCCGCGCTCTCCCTGCGCCCGCCCTTTTCCCACATGAGAAAGCAATTGAGCAGGCTGCCGGCATAGGAGTAAAGATGATAGACCGAACGGTCGCCGGAGAGCGTGATATAGCGCGTGACGAAGTCATTGACACTGCCGATCAGGACATCATACATGCCGCGCTGCTGCATGGTGAGAAAAAAGGTGCGGTAACGATCGAAAAAATGAAAGGCGAAGAGCAGCTGATCATACACACGGAACGAGGCACGGCCTTCCCCGCGGCCGCTCTCATCAAGATACTCGGCAATGATGATCTTTAAATAGTCCTACAGGGCGGACTGAGGCGAAGTGTAATACTTGTAATAAGTCACGCGCGAGACCCCGGCTTTCTTGACCACATCCGAAATACGCAGCCCCTTGAGCGGGTTATTCTGCAAAAGCGCGATGACCGCTTCTCCGATACACATGCGCGTAAATTTGTTTTTCAATTCGGTATATCGGTGAAGAATCATGCAAAACCTCCTAAACTGTACAAACCGAGCGGTTTTGTCAATTGTAACCTAACTGATATGCTTTTACAATAGGCATGTACCCACTCGGATCATCAAGAAGGAGAAAATACATGTATCATATCGTTGCCGATTCCGGCTGTGACCTTTTTACTTTGAAAAACGCCTCTTTTTCGACCGCGTCCCTGATCATCAGCACCGATAAGACCCGCTATCCCGATGACGAGCAACTGGACACCGCCAAAATGGTGGAGGAACTGCTGGCCTACAAGGGGCGTTCCTTTACCGCCTGTCCCTCCAGCATGGACTGGCTTTCCGCCTTCACGCCGTCCGGCGGCGCTGTTCCGGATGAGATCTATGTGGTGACACTGACCTCCGGCCTTTCCGGCACCTATAACAGCGCCATGATCGCGGCGGAGATGTACCGCGAAGAGCATCCGAACACCCGTGTGCTGGTGATCGACTCGCTCAGCGTGGGCCCTGAAATGGTGCTGCTGCTGGAAAAGATCGTGGAACTCAAGGAAAGCGGAAAGACCTTTGACGAGGTAGAGACGGAGATCAAAAAGTACAGCGCTTCCGTGCGCCTGTTCTTTGCCTTCCGTTCCCTGCACAACCTGGCCCAGAACGGCCGTGTGAACAAGCTCGTGGCAGCGGCAGCCGGTGTGCTGGGCATCAGCGTATACGGGACCGCGAACGAGGAGGGACACATTGCCCAGCTGGGCAAGACGCGCGGCGCTAAGAACGTGATCGCCAGCCTGATGCAGCAGATGAACCTTGCCGGCTGCACCGGCAGGCGTTTCCGCATCTCGCATACCGAGAATGAAAAGCTGGCCGAAGATCTGCAAAGCGCGATCAAAGAACGCTATCCCGATGCCGATATCGAGATCCACGCGGTCCGCGGTCTGTGCGCCTACTACTGTGAGCGCGGCGGCATCGTGGTCGCCTGCGAAACTGCCTGATTTCTCATTTTCCCCGCGGCCTGCCGGTCCCCCCGCCGGCAAGCCGCTTTTTATGTGTCTGACCGAATAAAAACGCCCCGGAAACTTGACGGAAAGGCCATTCCGGGAAGCGCGTGTGATATACAAACCCTCTGATCTATGCTATAATAGGCTGGAAAGAAAGAGGTGTATCCGCCATGGCCTGTGCCTTCAGCCTGAAAGACCTGACATTGTTCTACAGCGAAAAAGAACTGCTCACCCATGTGGATCTCACGATCTCCGACGGCGATAAGATCGGCATCGTGGGAAAGAACGGGGCAGGCAAATCCACTTTGCTTCGTTTGCTCGCCGGCGCGGAGCAGCAGGACAGGGGCGAACTGACCCGCCGCAGGGGCATGACAGTGGCCTACCTGCCGCAAACACCCCACTTGAATGACGAACACACCATTACCGAAGCCGCGCTCTCCTATCTGCCGGCGGATCCGCATGAGGATCCGGAATCGATCGCCTATGAGGCGCAGACGATCCTGACCCAGCTGGGCTTTAAGGACACCTCGCGCAAGGTGAAGGAGCTGTCCGGCGGGCAAAGGATGCGCGTGGCGCTGGCCGGTGTGCTGAGCCGTCAGAGCGATGTGCTGATGCTGGATGAGCCGACCAACCATATCGATCTGGAAATGAGCGAATGGCTGGAGCAACGGCTGATCGACCGCAAGGGCACGCTGATCGTGGTCACCCATGACCGCTACCTGCTGGAGCGCGTTTTCACCCGCATCCTGCATGTGGGCGGCGGCCGCGTGGACAGCTATCAGACCCGTTACACCGGTTATCTGGAGGAACGCGCGAGGCGCGAGGAGATGGAAGCCGCCACGCTGCGCAAGGCAAAATCCCTGTACCGCAAGGAGCTGGCGTGGGTGCGCCAGGGCGCGCCTGCCCGTTCCACCAAGGCCAAGGGCCGCCTTCAGCGCTTTGATACCCTGTCCGATACCGTGAAGGAAGCGCCGCCCGAGGCTGAACTGACCATGAAGAGCGTGTCCAGCCGTCTGGGGCGCAAGATCATGAGCTGGGAAGGCCTTTCGGTGGCGATCGGCGGGCAGACCCTGCTGCAGGATTTCAGTTATACACTGCTCCGCGATGACCGCCTTGGCATCATCGGCGGAAACGGCGCGGGCAAGACCACCCTGCTCCGCACCCTTGTGGGCGAATTACCGCCCGAAAGCGGCGTGATCGAGGTGGGCGAAACGGTCAAGATCGGCTACTTTGCCCAGCACTGCCCCAAGATGGATCCGGATACACGGATCATTGACGCGGTGCGGGACGCCGCGGTGCATGTGTACACCCCGGACGGGGATCTGAGCGCCTCGCAGATGGCGGAGACCTTCCTGTTTCCCCTGCAGATGCAGGGGCAGAAGGTGAACAGCCTGAGCGGCGGTGAGATGCGGCGGCTGCACCTGCTGCGCATCCTGATGGCCGCGCCCAATGTGCTGATCCTGGACGAGCCGACCAACGACCTGGATCTGGACACCCTGAACGTGCTGGAGGATTATCTGGATTCGTTCAAGGGCGCGGTGATCGCCGTGAGCCACGACCGTTATTTTCTTGACCGTGTGACAAGGCATCTGTTCGCCATTGAAGACCGGAAGGCTGTGCCGTATATCGGCGGCTATGAGAGTTATCTGGACGCGCAGGATGAAAAGGTCGGGATCCTGCCGGCGGCAAAGCCCGCCGCGGAAAAACCCGCCGCGCCTGCCGAAAAGAAGCAGAATGATTACTCGCTGCGCTTTACCTTCAAGGAGCAGCGCGATTTTGACACGATCGACGACACGCTTCAGCAGCTGGAGGAGAAGATCGGCGCGCTGGACAAGGAGATCGAAAAGAACAGCAGCAACTATGCCCGTGTGATGGAACTGATGGACGAGCAGAGCAAAGCCCGCGCGCAGCTGGACGAAGCCACGGAGCGCTGGCTGTATCTGCAGGACAAATGGGAAAAAATACAGGCCGCGAAGGGCTGATTCGGAGGACGACGATGAAACACATTTTGTGCTACGGCGACAGTAATACCTGGGGCTATATTCCCGTGAGCGGCCTGCGCTATGACGAGCACACCCGCTGGACGGGCGTTCTTCAGGATCTGCTGGGAGAAGAATACCGCGTGCATGAGGACGGGCTGAACAGCAGGACCAGCACCTATGACGAAACGACAAAGCCTTTTCTGAACGGGATCAAGACCCTGCCACCCGTACTTTCGGCGCAGAAACCGCTGGACGCGGTGGTGCTGTGCCTTGGCACCAATGACCTGAAGCACATGACCGCCGCCGAATCCTGCGAAGGGGTGCGGCAGATCATTCGCCTGATCCGCGCTTTTGACGACCTGTACCCCTCCTCCACCCCAGTCTTCCGGGATGAAAAGCGCATCCTGCTCCTCAGCCCCATCGCGCTGGGCCCTGCCGCCGGAAATGTGAACCCGGATACGGACAACGCGGCGGTGATGGCGGAGGCCTTCCGTTTCCCGGAACTGCTGCGCCGGATCGCCGGGGAAGAGAACACCGCGTTCCTGGATCTGCAATCGACAGCGGAGCCTTCCGAGGAGGACGGCATGCACATGACGCCGGAAGGCCACAGGGCCATCGGACAAACCGTGGCCGATATGCTGATCAGGATGCTTTGATAATTTCCCCTCCATAGTCTGAAACTGAACACCGTATGGAAGGACGTACATGAGACCGGAAATCAGAAACATTGGCATCTTCGCGCACGTTGACGCGGGAAAGACCACCCTTTCGGAACAGCTGCTGGTGCATACAGGACAGGTGCGCCGCGCGGGCAGCGTGGACAGCGGCACCGCCCACACCGATGCCCTGCCGGTGGAAAGAAGGCGCGGCATCTCGGTAAAGGCCACCGCCGTCTCCATGACCTGGAAGAACGTGACGATCAACCTGATCGACACCCCGGGACATATGGATTTCTCCGCCGAGGTGGAGCGCAGCTTCTGGGCCCTTGACGCCGCGATCCTGATCGTGGACGCCAAGGAAGGCATTCAGCCGCAGACAGAACTGCTTTTCCGCGCCCTGAAGGAGCAGGGGCTGCCCTTCCTGTTCTTCCTGAACAAGACCGACCGGGAAGCCGCCGACGCTGACCGCGTGATAACGCAGATCCGCGCGCGGCTGACGAAGGACATCATTCCGCTGTGGGATGAGGAGCAGAAGACCGAAGCCATCTGCGCGCTGGATGACAGCCTGATGGAACGCTGGCTGGAGGGCGAAGCCCTTTCTGAAAATGAACTGAACACCGCCCTGATCCGCCTGACACAAAGCGGCCTCGCGCACCCGGCGCTCAAGGGAAGCGCGCTGCGGGATCAGGGGATCGAAGCCCTGCTGGACGCGGTCATCACCTGTCTTCCCGGCCCGGATGAGGGCTCGGACGCCCTGTGCGGCATCGTTTTCTCCTCCGCGGAGGATAAAACACTGGGACGCGGCGTGTGGGTGCGGCTGTTCAGCGGCTGTATGGAAAACCGCAATTCTGTTGAACTGCCCGGTGATCCGGACCCGGCGACGGGACTGCCGAACACGGTGCAGAAAAAGATCACCCAGATCCGCGATCCCGCGGGCAATGACACCGGCGCGCTGCATGCCGGGGAGACCGGCGTGATCTACGGCATCGGGGACGCGCGGATCGGCCATGTATTCGGCGATCCCGCCCTGCTGCCGCGCAAGGTGCAGCCCGGCTCCTTCCGCGCGCCGCTGATCACCGTGCTGGTGCGCACACCGAACAGGGAGGATATGCCCGCCCTGCGGCAGGCCTGTATGACCCTTTCCAAGGAGGATCCCCTGCTGAACGCGCAGTATGTGCACCGCACGGAGGAGCTGCACCTGCAGGTGATGGGGCGCATCCAGCTGGAGATACTGGAAGAACTGCTGCGCACGCGCTTTGGGCTGACCGTCACCTTCAGCGAGCCCAAGGTGATCTATAAAGAAACACTGAAAAACAAGACCACCGGCTTTGTGGCCTACACCATGCCCAAGCCCTGCTGGGCGATCATGGAATTTATGATGGAGCCCGGCCCCCGGGGCAGCGGTGTGACCTTTGAAAGCCTGGTGGAGGAACGGGACATCAAGCTGCGGTATCAGCATCAGGTGGAGCAGGCCCTGCCCCTCGCGCTCAAGCAGGGGCGTCTGGGCTGGCAGGTGACCGATATCCGGATCCGCCTCATCAGCGGCAACGATCATATCTGGCACACGCATCCGCTGGATTTTATCGTAGCCACGCCGATGGGGATCCACGACGGACTGCAGCGCGGCGGAACCGTGCTGCTGGAGCCCATTCTGGATGCCCGTTTCATGGTGCCCAATGAGTGCATCGGCCGCGTGATGAGCGATGTGAACCAGATGCGCGGCGAGGTGAAGAGCACGGAAAGCGCGGGGGATTATTCCCTCGTGATCGCCGACCTGCCGGTGAGCACCTCCATGGATTACTCCACAACGCTCACCGCCTTTACCGGCGGACGCGGCTCCATGACCACCCGGCTGTCCTGCTACCGCGAATGCCCGCCCGGCATCGGCGAAACAACACCGCTTCGCGGAACAGACCCCCTCGACACCGCGAAATATATCCTGGCCGCCCGCAACGCGCTGGACGGCGGCATCTTCGATTTCTGACACCCGCGGAGGGAAAAACTTCCCTCCGGAAAGGAAAAGCACTATGTTTGTGATCAAGACCGACCTGAAAAAACAGACCGTACGCGAGGTGGCCTCTGTGGCATTGCAGCGCAGCGGACTGCTGATGGTGTTCTGCTTTCTGCTGGGCAGTCTGGTGCTGTGCCTGTTTTACTGGTTTGGCAATATGCTGCTGCAAAGCGCGCTGATGAGCATCGTATCCCTTGCCGGAATGATCCTGGTGATGTACATGCTCAACCGCTCCACCTTCATCCGGTTGTTTGAAAAGCAGCTGCAGGAAAAGGGCAACGGCGAGGTATGCACGGTGGAGACTCAGATCAGCGGCGCCAATGTGACCCAGACCACGCTGACCACAGGCAACACCATGAACACCTCCCTGAATGAACTGATGCAGGCCACCGAGACCGCCCACTACTATGTGCTGCTGTTTCAGAACCGTGTGATCGTGGTGCTGGATAAGAGCAATGTGAACGGCGGCAGCGCGGAGGAGCTGAAAAAGCATATCGAGCAGTACTGCCCCGGCCACAGGAAACAGGAGAAATGATCTTTCCGCGCCGCCGTCCATTCTGATTTTCCGAGGATGTGCCTTTTATGAAAAAAGATGCCCTCACAGAGACCCTTTCCCGGCTGGAAGGCCGCCCGCGCCTGCTGATGCACGTGTGCTGCGCGCCCTGCTCCAGCGCCGTGCTGGAAAGGCTGAGCGCCTATTTTGATATCACGCTCCGCTACTACAACCCCAATATTTCCCCCAAAGAGGAATATGACTTCCGCGCGGAGGAGCTGCAGCGGCTTTTAAGAGAAATGCCGTCCGCCGCGGGCGTGCGCGCCGATATTCCCGAATGGGACGAGACGCCCTTTCTGCAGATGGCGGAGGGGCTGGAAGACCTGGAGGAAGGTGGCGCGCGGTGCTTTCAATGCTATGAGCTGCGGCTGCGCGACGCGGCGATCCGGGCCAGAGAGGGCGGCTATGATTATTTTTGCACCACGCTCTCGATCAGCCCCTACAAGAACGCCGAAAAGCTGAACGCGATCGGCGAGAAACTGGCCGCGGAATACGGGGTTTCCTATCTTACGAGCGATTTTAAAAAGAACAACGGCTATCTGCGCTCCATTCAGATGAGCCGCGAGTACGCGCTTTACCGGCAGCCCTACTGCGGCTGCAAGTTTTCACGCGCGCAGTACTTAAAGCGCAAGGCCGAACGCGAAGAAAAAGAAAAACAGACAGAAGCATAAATTCTGACACGAATCACAATTGATCAGACAGGGAGGAACAAACATGGATCTTGAAAAACTGCTTGCCTCTATGACGCTCCGGCAGAAGGCCGCCCAGCTGACCCAGTTCGGCGCGCAGCTGCTGGATGACCCCGAGCATCCCGATATCACCGGTGCCGCCGGTTATCTGGATGTGACACAGGAGGATCTGCTGACCTGCGGCTCGGTCTTCAATGTATCCGGCCCCAAGGCCCGTCTGGCGCTGCAGAAGGCGCATCAGGCGGCGGACCCCAATCACATTCCCATGGTGTTCATGCAGGATGTCATCCACGGCATGCGCACCATTTATCCCATTCCGCTGGCCATGGCGGCTTCCTTTGACCCCGCGCTGGTGGAGGAGATGGCCGAGATGGCCGGTACCGAAGCCTCTGCTTCCGGCATTGAAGTGGTCTTCTCCCCCATGGTGGACATGAGCCGGGACGCCCGCTGGGGCCGCGTGATGGAAGGCGCGGGCGAGGATGTGCACCTGAACTGCGTGATGGCCGCCGCGCAGGTAAAAGGCTATGCCAAGGGCGGTGTGCACGCCTGTGTGAAGCACTACGCCTGCTACGGCGCGGGTGAAGCCGGACGCGACTACAACACCGTGGACATGAGCGAGACACGCCTGCGGGAGCATTATCTGCCGGCCTACAAGGCCGCGATCGACGCCGGCGCGGACTGTGTGATGCCCTCCTTCAATTCCATGAACGGCGTTCCCTCCGTGGCCAACAAGCTGCTGATGAACCGCATTCTGCGCGGCGAATGGGGATTTGACGGCATGGTGGTGAGCGATTACGCCGCTGTGAACGAGCTGATCTCCCATGGTGTGGCCGAGAACGAGGCGGATGCCGCGCAGCTGGCGCTGGAAGGCACCTGCGACCTTGAAATGATGTCCCCCAACTACCTGCATGCCCTTCAGCAGCTGCTGGATGAAGGCCGTGTGACCATGGCGCAGATCAATGCCCGTGTGATGCAGGTGCTGCGCTATAAGGAGAAGCTGGGGCTGTTTGATCATCCCGAAGGGCGTACTGACGCCGAACGCTTTGAAAAGGTGTGCCTGAGCGAAGCGCACCGCGAAAAGGCCCGCCGCGCGGCGGAGCAGACCGCCGTGCTGCTGAAGAACAACGGCCTGCTGCCCCTGAGCGACAAAGCGAAAAAGGTGGCTGTGATCGGCCCCTATGCCGATGACGGCATGAGCATGGGCTTCTGGGCGCTGAACGGCAAGCAGAGCGAGACCGTGACCATGCTGCAGGGTATCCGCGCCAGAATGAGCGATGCGGAGGTACGCGCCTGCATGGGCTGCGCGGGCACCATCGGCGAAACTGATCTTTCCGGCATTCCCGAGGCCGCCGCGCTGGCCGCGTGGGCGGATCATGTGATCCTGGTCATCGGCGAAAGCGGCAACCATACCGGCGAAGGCAACAGCAAGGCCGACCTTTCCCTCTCCCCCGCCCAGCTGGCGCTGTTCCGCGCGGTGAAGGAAAGCAACCCGAACACCGCTGTGCTGCTGATGTGCGGCCGCCCGATGGCGATCCCGGAGCTGGATGAAGAGGCCGCGGCCATCCTGTGCATGTGGCAGCCCGGCACGGAGGGCGGAAACGCCGCCGCGAGACTGCTCTACGGTGATGTGAATCCCTGCGGTCATCTGCCCATGACCTTCCCGCGCCATACGGGTCAGGAGCCCATCTCCTATGATATGTACAATACCGGACGCATGCCGGCGGATCCCTTCCACAGCCAGGATCAACCCTATTGCAGCCGCTATCTGGATCAGCCGCTCATGCCGCTGTATCCCTTCGGCTACGGCCTGAGCTACACCGCCTTTGAACTGAAAAACGCGCGCCTGAGCGCCGACAGCATGACCGGGGACGGCACCATCACCGTGACCGCTACGCTGAAGAACACCGGCTCCCGCGCGGGCGCGGCGGCTGTGCAGCTTTACCTGCATGACTGCGCTGGCTCCCGTGTGCGCCCCGTCCGCCAGCTGAAGGATCTGCAGAAGCTGACCCTTGAAGCCGGAGAAGAAAAAGAGGTATGCTTCACCATCACCGAGGAAATGCTGCGCTTTGAGACCCTGGATCAGGGCTTTGCCAGCGAAAAGGGCCGTTTTGAAGCGATCGTGGCCCTTGACGCCTGGAGCGGCGCGCCGCTCTCCTTCACGCTGCGATAAAGTATCAACCGTCAAAAGCACATAAGAAAAGAACCTGTGAGGTGTTGAGCCTCACAGGTTCTTGCTTATCCGGGAAAAATCAGATGGTCTTGATCGTCTCGCGGATCTTCTTATAGACGTTGTTGTAGCTTTCGTTGTACCAGCCGGGCGCGGACAGGTGCACAGTGATCACACGATTGCTGTCCAGCAGGGCCATATGCACACGGCCGCGGATGATGACATTGTCATAACGAACGCCGCGGTAGGTGGTATAGCAGCCATCCTTGCCGACCAGCGTGCGATTCTCAATGCTCTCGTTCTTCCATTCGATGAAGTTGGTCGCGTGCAGCGCCGCCACATTCGCGTTCAGCTCATTCTTCATATCGGCCATCTTGTAGGAGGCATCCTTGGTGACCATGGTGATGGTCACATAGCCCTGATAACCGTCACGCGTGACAGGATCCGTCAGCGTGATCACGCCGGGCACGGAGGCATCCAGGATCCAATCCGCCGGCGCTTCAAAGGTGAAGTTGAGCGGCATATTGGAGGTGGTGTAGCTGGCATAGGTGAACACCAGACTGGGACGCGGAGTGGGTGTGGGCATATCCACAGGATCCAGCGCGAGCGGGGTGGCGCCCACCTGGGCCACCATGCTGGCCTGGCTGTATTCCACACCGGTGTAGAAATCGCTTCCCTGTTCCTTGGAGGCGGTATTGGTATTCTCGGTGATCACGACCGGCTCCGGTGTGATGACCGGCGCTTCGGTCATATCCAGCGTCTTCTGCTGGAATTCATCGATGGTGGGGATCACTTCTTTTTGCGCGCAGGCGCTCAGCAGGATCACTGCCAGAAGCAGCAGCAATGCCAGAAAACACTTCTTTTTCATGAGGGTTTACCTCCCTGATCTTACGAAAAGTATACGGGTGTAATGGTATTGTAACAATTTTAAAACATTTCGTCAATATCTAAATTGTAAATTACAGCCCGGTTGTTGATCCGTCCCGCGAAAAAACAGCGGTAGCAGCGCTGTTTCCTGTTTTCAATTCCCCTTTACAGACTGAAAAACCGGCAGCGACCTCATCAGTACTGCCGGTTTCAGTTATCAGTTATCTTTTCAGGATCCCGTCATAGGCATCGGCGGAAGAAACGCGCTGCGGCTTCGCGGGCGCGGCTTCCGTCTCTGCTGCTTCCTCCTGTACCGCTTCCGGGAGATCCGGATGATACAGACGGCGGTCCAGCGACCAGATCTTCTCCGAGAAGGCCCCGGGCAGGGTGCGGCGCATCACGCCTTCCATCTCGTTCATTTTGGCGTCCATGTCATCGATCATGTGCAGCATCTGCGCTTCAGGGAACATGGGAGGACGGGGACTGCCGAATTCCGGCTTCTCATGATGGCTGATGACCATATGCTGCAGCAGCAGCACATATTCGCTGCTGACCCCTGTGCGGCGCGCGGCTTCTTCGATCTGCACCACACCGTGCACCAGATGCCCCAGCAGGAGGCCTTTCGTGGTATAATCGCTCACATTGCCGCGTTCATCGCTCTGCATCTCCACCACCTTGCTCAGATCGTGGATGATGACACCGCTCAGAAGCAGATCGCTGTTGAGGAAGGGGTAATTGGGCAGCAGCGCCTTGGCGGAACGCAGCATGGAGGTGGTGTGATGCAGCAGACCGCTGCGTTCGGCATGATGCATGCGCTGCGCGGCGGGGTAGTATTCCAGCTGATCGCCGGTCATGCGGAGCATTTCACGCACGATCTTCTGCAGATCCTCGGTGTGCATGGCATCGATGGTATCGTAGATCTCCTGCAGCATGTCATCACTGGTGCGCGGTGCGCAGATGAGCAGCTGACGCAGATCCACATCATCCGCCGGCGTTGAAGGACGCATGAGATCGATCTTCATCTGAAGACGGCCGTTATACTCCTGCAGCTGGCTGCGCACCTTGATCACGCTGCCGATCTCCGGAGGCAGGGCGCTCTCATTCCAGTTTTTCGCGTTCACATCGCCCGTCTTGTCGCTGAGGGTCATATCCAGATATTTTTTGCCGTTGCTGGAAGTGCGCTGATCCGCGTTCCGGACCAGCAAAAAGCCTTCAAAGCGGTTGCCCGCCTGCATTTCGGCTACCGTACACTGCTGCATTCAAGTATCTCCTTCAGACCGGTGACCCGATCGATTTAAGGCCGCGTTTTACTGCGCGGTCGCCAGATTATCAAACAGGGTGAATTCCGCAAGCCATGCCAGCTTTACGGTCTCGGTGGGGCCGTTACGCTGTTTGGCGATGATCACCTCGGCGATGTTCTTCTGCTCCGCCGGGATGGTGTCATCATAATAGCCCTCTCTGTGCAGGAACATAACCACATCGGCGTCCTGCTCGATAGAACCGGAATCACGAAGGTCGCTCAGCATGGGCTTCTTGACCTGACGCTGGGTATTGGCGCGCGAAAGCTGGGCGCACGCGACGAGCGGCACCTTCAGTTCCTTCGCGATGGCTTTGAGAGAACGGCTGATCTCGCTGACCTCGATCTGACGGCTTTCAGCCTTGGAATCGCTCTTCATCAGCTGGAGATAGTCGATCACGATCAGATCCAGACCGCCCTTTTCCATCATCATGCGACGGCAGCGGCTTCTGAGCATGGCCGGGGAAAGCGCGGCGGTATCATCAATATACACCTCGCTGACCGCCAGCGGCCCGGCCGCGTGCGCCAGCTTGACCCATTCCTCATCGCGCAGCTTGCCCTGACGGATATTCTGCATGGATACGCGGGCATCACCGCTCAGCATACGCATGGCGATCTGCTCGCGCGGCATTTCCAGCGAGAAGAACGCCACGGATTTATGCGCCGAGAAGCAGGCATAGCTGGCCATATTGATCGCCAGCGAC
>CALCTW010000007.1 GCA_937907055.1 uncultured Clostridia bacterium
CAAAAAGCGCCTGTGCTTTTTTTTGCACAGACGCTTTACTTTGTTGATGGTCTGAGACGGCTTAACGCCGTCCTTTTCATATCTGGTTATTATCCTCTTCAGAGGGACTCATTACATATTTCTCGATCTCAGCCAGCAGCTGATCACGTCCGTCTCCTGTTTCAGAGGAGAAGCAGATGATCTGCCAGGGCTGTATCTGCAGTTTTCTGCAAATAGGTGCAAGATATTTCATCCTCGCGCCTCGCGAGATCTTATCAGCCTTCGTCGCTACAACAATAAAAGGCTGACCGCAAGCGCGGAGATACTGCATCATGCTTACGTCATCATCTGTTGGCTCATGACGGATATCCACCAGATGCAGCGTCAGTTTAAGCTTTGTTGAGTCACGGAAATAGTCCTCCATCATCGTTCCCCAACGCAGGATCTCTTTTTTATCCACTTTCGCAAAGCCGTATCCGGGCAGATCTACAAGATAAAACGAGTTGTTAAGCAGGAACAGATTAATGAGTCTTGTTTTACCGGGAGTCGAGCTTGTCCGAGCCAATGCCTTACGCCTGGAAAGGCAATTGATCAATGATGATTTACCTACATTACTCTTTCCGGCAACTGCAAGCTAAGGCAAACCATTTTCCGGAGCGTTGTAGGCATTCATGCTTGTAATAAATTCAGCAGTTTTGATTTCCATTTTTACCTCGATCACTCTGCCGGAAGCAATACTTCGTCCAGTACCTGTTTCGCGTTTTCAATCGTTTTTACAGCGAAGCAACTCAATACATGGGCGGGAATATCCTCCAGATCCTTTTTATTTTCGAGAGGAAGCAATATCACTTTGATACCGGCACGGTAGGCTGCAAGCAGCTTTTCTTTAACGCCGCCAATCGGAAGAACCCTTCCGCGAAGGGTGATCTCACCTGTCATTGCGACATCCTGACGTACTTTGCGTCCGGAGAGCGCGCTTACGAGCGCGGTGATCATGGTGACGCCTGCGGAAGGACCATCTTTGGGAACAGCGCCCTCGGGAACATGGATGTGAATATCCTTCGTTTTATAGAAATCTTCTTCGATTCCATATTCGCTGCTATGGGCCCGTACCCAAGAGTAGGCCGCGCGAGCGGATTCCTTCATCACATCGCCCAACTGTCCTGTTAATTGCAGCTGTCCGTTGCCGGGCATCGCTGTACATTCTACCGCGAGTGTTTCGCCGCCGACAGTTGTATAAGCAAGCCCGTTTACAATACCGACAAGGGGGGCTTTCTAAATCCCTTCACGCATGTAGCGAGGCGCGCCAAGGTATTGCAACAGTACCTTATCTGTAACAGTTACTGTTTGCAAATCGTTTTCAAGCATATCGACAGCTGCCTTGCGTACAGTCTTGGCAATCGTCCGATTCAGCGTACGCACACCGGCTTCGCGCGTATAATTCTCGATAAGGTGGCGCATCACATTATCGCTGATCTTTACGCTTTTTGCCGCGAGGGAATGTTCCTTTAACTGCTGCTTCAAAAGATGGCGCTTTGCGATCTGCAGTTTTTCTTCTTCGGTGTAACTGGGGACCTCAATGATCTCCATGCGGTCGAGCAGGGGACCGGGGATCGTGTCCTTGCTATTTGCTGTAGTAATGAACATAACGCGGCTTAAATCGTAAGGAACATCCAGATAGTGATCACGGAATGCGTAATTCTGTTCACTGTCGAGCACCTCCAGCATTGCGCTGGCAGGATCGCCGCGGAAATCATTGCTCATTTTATCGATCTCATCAAACAGGAAGACCGGGTTTAATGTGCCCGCCTGCTTCATGGAACTGATAATACGACCCGGAATAGCGCCGACATAGGTTCTCCGGTGACCGCGGATCTCAGCTTCATCGCGCACACCGCCGAGGCTCATCTGAACAAACTTTCGTCCAAGAGCACGGGCGATGCCTTTCACGATGGAGGTTTTGCCGACACCCGGAGGTCCGACGAAGCATAAGATCGGACCTTTCATTTTATCATCACCGGTATTTTTCTTTTTCATTCCCAATACAGCCAGGTATTCGATCACACGATCCTTTACCTGCTGCATGCCATAATGATCCTCATCGAGCACTTTTCTTGCTTGCTTCAGATCAAGATTATCATCAGTCAATGTATTCCATGGGATGTCAAGGATCCAATCGATCCATGTGCGGCTTACATTGATCTCAGGGCTGCCGGGAGCCATGTGTTCAAGATGATTCAGCTCTTTTTCAACTTTTTCGCGGGCTTCCGCATTGAGCGGCGTATTCTCTAATCTCTTTCTGAGTTCATCCACATCATTTTCAGCTGTGTCACCCAGTTCTTCCTGAATGCAGCGGATCTGTTCGCGAAGATAAAAATCCTTTTGATTCTTATCTAACGCGACTTTCAATTTGGATTGTATACGCGCTTCAACTTCAGCCAGCTGGATCTCCCTGTCAAGAAGCATCGCAAGTGATTCCAGCCGTTCCGAAACAGGGAAAATATTCAGCTGCTGCTGCCGATCGACAAGATCACTCAGAAGATTCGCTGCAACGACATCCGCAAACTGAGAGGGCTCTTCACAATCAAGAATGCTATGCAGTGTTTCACCTGAAAAACGGTTGCCGGTATTTGCATACGTCTGCAATGAATGCCGCACAGCGCGCTTAAGCGCTTCGATCTCATCCGGATTTTCCTCTACGGGCGCGGGAAGCGTGATACGGGCGGATAAGAAGTTTTCAACGGCAGACATCTCAATGATCTACGCGCGTTCGATACCTTCTACCAGCACACGAAGATTATTTCCGGGAAGATTAACGACCTGTTTGATGCGGGCAATCGTACCGACATGATAGAGATCCATCAAACCGGGATCCATCTCGTTCTCATCCACCTGGGCTACTAAGAAGATCTTCTGATCACGCATCATGGCTTCTTCGAGCGAAGCGACCGAAGAGGCTCTGCCTACATCAAAATGAAGCACCATGTGCGGGAAAATCATCAATCCGCGCAAGGGGATCATGGGCATATTGATCGTCTTTGCATTTTTACGTTTTGGCATAACAATTCCTTTCGATTAAAAAGAAGCACAGGAAAAATCAGATTCTATAGATCGCGCGAGCATTTTTGCTGGTGATCATAGATATCGTGTCTGTATCGGTGTTTCTTAATGACGCGATCTTTTCGGCTACATAGCGTACATTCCGAGGATCGTTGCGTTTTCCGCGGTGGGGTTCGGGTGAAAGATAAGGACTGTCGGTTTCGATCAGCAATCTGTCATCCGGCACTAATGCAGCGGCTTCCCAAAGATGCGGAGCCTTTTTGAAGGTTACAGGACCGGCAAAAGAAATGTAGAAGCCCATGTCAAGGTATTGCTTTAAAACTTCCTTGCTGCCGGAAAAACAATGGATGATCCCCTGAGGCAGTTTTGTTAAGCTGCGGAAAAGATCGATCATATCACCATGCGCGTCGCGGATATGAAAGATGACCGGTTTATCCAGATTGATCGCCAGCAGAATCTGCTGCAGAGCAAGTTCCTTTTGTACATCGCGCGGAGAAAGATCGTAATAGTAATCGAGACCGATCTCGCCGAGAGCCTTGACCTTCTGATGGGAAAGCAGCTCAGTCAGTTGCTCGCGCCAGTCCGTCGGGGCATCTTTGGCCTCATGCGGATGGATCCCGGCGGCAGCAAAAATGCGGCTATAGCGCTCGCTGAGCGCGATACAGCGTCTGGAGGAGGGGAGATCACTGCCGACACACATACAGGCGTCGAAATCTTTTTCAAAGATGGCATTGATCACATCCTCACGGTCATCGTTGAAACGTTCATCGTCCAGATGACAATGGGAGTCAAATAAGAGCATATAATCCTCCCTGTAAACAATCGTTATTTAGGGTAGATCGTAGGTTTTAAACGAGCCGTTTGTTGCCTCTGTTATCTTGCCGTTCTGTATGAACAGAGAGTTTTCAATCCGGGGAAAACTCATGATCGAATCACGGCTCAGCGTGTTAACATTCGGATACCCTGAAGGAACACCGACTGCGGTATTGTTTGTGTTGTAATTGATTGTATAGAGTTCATCAGTTCCGATCACACCGCAAACGATGATGTATGGATATTGATTATCCGCAATATTGTACGCGTCCAGTGCCGCGTCTGTGAAACACAGAAAATTGTCGCGAATCACAAAATCAAAGCGTTCATGTCCATTAATCTGCCCATCGAGCGTCGAGTAAATCTCGATCGCGCCGCTTTTTGCGTCTTCGGCAATATCGTAGACGCATCGGGTGGCAAACACACCGCCGCCCTGATTCTGCGTATCGCTGTAAACGTACTCCATGTGCTAGGATGTTTGATTCTCGTCGTAATCGTAATCCTCGGGAACAGGCGTGATCATCGCTTCAACAATATCCTGTCCCCATACGGTATAGGAAAAATTACCGCCTTTATCTGTGACAAATGAATATCTGCCGTTCGTAACACTTGCGCCTGCATTTGTTCCGTCTGTCCCCGCGTCAGCAAGGAGCTGACCGGGTATACAATAATCGATCACATTGCAGTTTGCAGCAGCTGCCTTATACAGAATACGCTGAAAAGGCTGGCATGCACTGTTGAGCTTAGCAGCAAGACTGCTGCTTTGGGCGGGAACAGAAAATACATCCAGACCGATCGGTTCAGGTGTAACAGAAATGACCTCTGAGGTCTGTTCCTGCTTGTTGCACCCGGTTAAAAGGAGCATCGCAAGCAGAAAAAGGGGGATAATCTTCTTTCTCATGGGTATCCTCCTTAAATCAGATCCGATTGTTATCTTCAAGTACTTTTAAAAGCTTTCTTTTCACACGCTGCAAAGCATTGTCGATGCTCTTGACATGCCGTCCAAGCACAGCCGCAATCTCCTGATAGCTCTTACCTTTCAAAAAGGACTCCAATACCTGTTGTTCCAGATCACTCAGCATTTCGTTGATCTGCCGATTGATATTGCCAAGATCCTCTTTACTGATATAAAGATCCTCCGGATTTGAGATCCGGTCCTCACAGAAAACATCCATCAAAGTACGATCACTTTCATCCTCATATACAGGACGATTGAGCGATACATAGCTATTCAAGGGCATATGCTTCTGTCTGGTAGCTGTCTTGATCGCGGTAATGATCTGCCGCTTTACGCACAACTATGCAAAGGCACGGAAGGAAGAAAGCTTGTCGGGCTTAAAATCACGAATCGCCTTATAGAGACCGATCATACCTTCCTGAACGATATCCTCATGATCGGCACCGACAAGAAAATAACCACGGGCTTTGGTTCGGACAAAGTTCTTATACTTGTTCAGCATAAAAGAGAGCGCTTCACCATCGCCCTGCTGTGCTTTAAGAACGATCAGCTCATCTTCTTCAGGCGAATATTCACTTAAGGTGAGATCTTTTTCCTGTTCTGATTCAGACAAAGATATCCCTCACTTTCATGTTCAGTATTCGCGAAAAGTATAAATCAACGGCTTCCCTGCACAGCATACATCAATACGCCTGCAGCGACAGATGCATTCAGGCTGTCAAGCTTACCACTCATGGGCAGAGAAACGATGTGATCGCTCTTTTCACTTACAAGACGGCTGACACCGTCTCCTTCACCGCCGACGATCAACGCGCAGGGACCGGAGAAGTCAACTTTGCGGAAATCGGTTCCCTTCATATCGGCAGCATAGAGCCAGATCCCTTTTTCCTTCAATTGATCCAGTGTGCGATTCAGATTGGTTACGCGTGCCACCTTCACAACTTCGATGGCACCGGCGCTGGCTTTGACCGCGGTAGGCGTCAATCCGGCAGCACGGCGTTCGGGTACGATCACGCCATGCGCTCCGACGCAGGCAGCGGTACGGATGATCGCGCCGAGATTCATGGGATCGGTCACGCCGTCAAGCACCACCAGGAAAGGATCTTCTCCCTTTTCTTTTGCTTCTTCCAGCATGCTTTCAACATCGGAATATCTGTAAGCAGAGGCGAATGCAAGCATTCCCTGATGATTATGCGTGATTTCATCCAGACGGGTGCGATCAACAACCTGTACAGGGATATGCATCTCCTTGGCCATCTGAACGATCTCACGCGCGGATCCGGAAAGTTCTCCCTTTGCAACAAGCAACTTTTCAATATCGCGGCCCGCCTTCAAGGCTTCGCGGATCGGATTGCGGCCGGAAAGAAGATTCTCGGGTTCGGGACGAACGATAGATTCCTCAAAACGGGGAGCACGACGTTCCTTCTCAAAACGGTTCTCGCGTTCCGGCTGCTTATGCGCAGGCGCAAAATGCTCTTCATTGAAATCATCGTCATCACGATCAAAAGAAGGGCGGGGGACAGGAGCGGGTTTACGGACATCCGCGCGGAAGGAAGGTTTATCGCCGAACGGTTTCTTTCCATAAGCAGGGCGGGAATTGTGTTCACCGTAGGTTTTGCTGCCGAAGCTCTTTTCTCCGCGATCGCTGAAGGTTTTCTTGCTGTAATCACGTTCCCCGTAGGGCTTTTTTCCATAAGATCTTTCGGCGTGTTCCCCGTAAGGCTTCGCGCCGCGTGCAGAATCCTGTTCGCCGTAACGATTGCTGTTGCTCTTCTTATAGCGGGTTCCTTCTTCGCTCCACTTGCTCATGGTACGAAGATGATCTTCCTTGCTCATTTTCCTGGGCTTTGCGTCTTTATAGAATGCCATTGTTATTTCCTCCATTGATCAACAGTAATATATGAATGTGCTTTGATTATCTCATTGAGTTGAACTTTTCTCTCATTTCGGACGCTTTTCCGCAGCTGCGCGCGCCTTCAGGACACGCGCCTCTGACGCATCCAGGACCGGCCTTCTCGAAGATAGCCGGAGCGACAGGTTTTACGAGTTCAAGCATCTTGATCGCAAGTTCCCGAATCTCCCATTGAGCACGGGTGCAGCAGCGAAGAGAAAAGAAGTGGAGCAGCTCACGCGCGTTCATTGTAAAGGTGATATGTGTTTCACACGCGTTCGGAAGAACAAAACGCGCGTCTTCATTGCTTCCTTCGCCCAACTTGTCCTGCCATTCTGTGTACCATTTATGCATTAAGGCCATTTGGCTTTCATATTCCGCGACAGCTTCCGTTCCGAGCGCTTCAATACGCGGTGGAATAATGTAATTGAAGCCTTCGGAAAGCGATACATAACGCTGACTCTGAACACTGAAGCTGGCGATACGATGACGTGTGATCTGAGCCAAAAGCGCGCGAGATACACCTTCGGCAAAGAAAGTGAAAGAAGCGTGCTCGAGAACGCTGAGATGGCCGCTTTTCAGGATACCGTTTAAGAAAGCAGTCTGAGAAGAAGATGCTACTTTTTCCTGAAGCCCTTCAAGCTCCAAGGCACTGTAACATGTGCGCGCGGCCAATGCGCAGGTGTTTTCAGGATCGGGTGTATGCGCGATCAGAGATACTTTTAAAACAGAACGGGGCATGGGAACCTCCTGTTAACGATTCGTGATGGGCTCTGCCGGCCATGTCATTGCAAATAGATCACTCAATCTTGAATAATCTCCGGTGATATACAGGAAACCGAATAATGCTTCAAGCCCGGTCGCGCCGGCATAATCACCAACAGACGCCGCCTTTGGCAGTGTGTGATGCACATGAGCATTTCTGCCGCGCTTGACGATCGACAGTTCTTCTTCAGTCAGGTGCGGACGGATGATCTCAAGCGCTTTGGCCTGAGAGACGGCGTTTACGAGCGCAGTCGTCTGTTTGTGCAGATCATGCACCCTTCCGCCGGTCCTTATAACACGAGAACGAACCAGCAGTGTATGAATACCATCACCGATAAACGCAAGCTGGAGGCCTGAGAGCATCAGGGCTTCCTCACGAGTGTATCTTGGCAGTGCAGTTGTATCAAACTCTGTCATCATTTAAGCGCCGTTTTCGCGTAAGCAGAAGGACTCATGCCTACAATGTTCTTGAAGGTCTTGCTGAAGTGATAAGGATCTGTCATGCCAACTTCAAAGCCGGCCTGACGCACGTTGCAGCCATCCTTTAAAAGAGTTTTCGCGCGTTCCATTTTGCAGAAAAGCTGATAACTCTGGGGAGGCATGCCGACCTCATTAACAAAACGTTTGCGGAAAGTTTCTACAGGCATACGGCTGATCGCAGCCATATCACTGAGGGAATAGTTGTCTTTATACTGATTCTGCCGCATGGCATCGACGACTTTGGCGATTTCGTGGGAGAGAACTGCGTCCATAGCGACCGGCTGACCGTTATGAGAAGCAAGCATACCCCAAAGCAGCTGTTGAAGCTGCGCAGAGGAGCCGTCTACAGCGGAAGACAGACGAACGACTGCCTGAACGATATGATGCGCGAGATTCAGCTGGATGGGAAGAACGCCCTGCTTCATCGCGTGATGAGGGAGCGCGCCGAGGTGCTGCATAAACGCATCAGAAAGAACGCCGCCGATGGTCATCCAAAGGATACGTGCTTCCTGCGGCACATTAAGCGCAATATCAAACGCGGCGGGAGGCATCATGCAGCATTCACCGCTCCGGATCAACAGTTCGGTGTCCTCAAAGTTCACCTTAAGAGATCCGCTTTCAGCAGCCAGCCAGAGCCAGTATGTGTTCTGCTTCAGCATATGCTTACCGTTTTCAAGCATAGCATTTCCCGCGGCAACAATATAGAGCCCGCTTGCGGCAGCAAGAACATCAGGATGATGCTGTGCTTCGACCAGAACAGCCGGAGCGGCAACAGAATAGTCGTTTGTTTCGAAGAGAAGGGAATCAGCCATAATAAACCTCCATTTCGATGGGGGACCGCTTTACGCGAATCATAAGAAAGAGGATCGCTTATTGCGAAATAAAGCGGATGTACAATGAAAACCTCTTCAAGGTACATCTCAAGTATTATACAAACCAAATTATACAATGTCAATATGACGAACCAAATTATACATAATCAGGCGTGAACATTTACAATTTGGACCTATACAAGGATATTACATCAATGACAACGAATTACGGGATGGTTGACGCCGCTCTCGTTTGGAACTATAATTTCATCTGAAAATGCTGCGGAGGTGTGCTTGATTGCGTTGCTTTCAATATGAGATACGTGCTGAAGATGAAGGACGAAAACTTGGAAAAGTGATCATGCAACGTATGCAAATCGCACAAAGCCGTCTTCGTTCGTTGAAAGCAAAGAACGCGATCCTTCTTGATAACAGCCCTGCGCACACCGACGTTCGCGTACTCAAAGGGCAAATGATCACCGTTGTTTTTGATGATATGATCGCAAGACACATAAACCCATATCATATAGAACTGGACATACCATATCAGGATGACGATCTGATGATCATCAATAAGCCATTCGGCATCGCTTCCATTGCTTCAAATAATAAAGAAGAAATGACATTGGAAAATGCTCTGTATGCTTATCCGGATCTTCCTGAACGTTTTGTTTACCGCCCGGTCAACAGACTTGACAAGGGGACAGGCGGCTTGATGATCGTTGCAATGAACGCGAACGTTCAGCATCAATTACAAAAGCAATTACACACGGATCATTTTATTCGTGAATACTATGCTGTTACGGATGGCATTCCCGCACAGACGGAAGGCCGTATCGATCTTCCGATCCTCGAACCTGAAAACGGAATTAAAAGAAATGTTGGTGAAGGCGGCAGAGAAAGCCATACGCTTTACAAGACAGTCGCCGTTTCACAAGAAAAACAACGCGCTTTACTGGAATTGCGTCTTTTAACAGGGCGCACACATCAGATACGCGTTCACCTCAGCGCGCTTGGCACGCCAATACACGGAGATTATATTTACGGGCAACCGGATGAGAATGCACAAGGCTATTTCGCGTTGTTCTCTCATCGAATCAGGTTACAGCATCCATTTACCGGAGAACTGATCGACATTAACGCTGATGCCCCGGACTGGTTCTGTGATTTGCTGAGGTGACATGTTTGGAGTAAACTATTATCTTATTCACAGATCGATACTGTGATATAAAAAAAGGTGTGGAGCACTGCCGTAAGAGCAGTGACTTCACACCTTTTTGCTTTAAATCAGACGATTCGTCTTATGGCGAAGCTTACCGGCTTTACCAAAATCGATCAGATTCTGATAACGATCAAGCGCGTCCATCATAATGTCATCCCAGCTCATGGGGATCGTTTCGTGAGCCCGTTGACCGACAGAATCAAGAAAAGATTTATTCATCAACACACTATCGATAAGATCATGCAGTTCGCGTGTATCATCTTCACAAAGGAAGCCGTTCTCGCGATCCTGAATATTCTCAGCAGCGCAGCTTCCACGCACAAGGATAGAAGGCGTACGCATAACAGCTGCTTCACGTACAACCATCGGCGCGTTATCATAAAGAGAGGGGAATACGAACAAAGAAGCACGGGCATAAAGCGCGTCAAGCATACGGGCATCTGTGATGTGACCGGCAAGATGCGTGATGGCTGTCAGACCAAGCTGTTCAACTTTCTTTCCAATCTCTTTATAATCCGGACCCTGACCGGCCAGCACCAGTGAAAACTGCCGACCTTCATTATGCAAGAGCGCGGCAGCTTCCAATACGCGCAGGATATTCTTTTTCCAGTTCATCTGACCCACGAAGAGAAGCATGGGCTTATGTCCCAGATTATACTTGATCTCGGTTTCTTCAATGGCTGTGGGATCCGCTTCCCTCATCGCAACACCATTCGGCATAACCTGAATCTCACCATCGTAGCCATAACCGCGAAGGGTTTCGGCTGTAGAAGCATTGACCGCCCAAACTTCATCACACTGTTTATAGAAATTGACAACATATTTCAGCGCGATCTTGGACAATTGCTCAGACTTGGTAACTTTCAGAAAGTCGTCATAATACTTGCTGTGAAAAGTACCGACAAGGGGGAGATTATTACGGGCAGCGATGCGGATCGCTTCTGTACCGGAGAGGAAAGGAGAATGCGCGTGGCAGATGTCCAGTTTGATCATGCGCATCCTGCGACGATAATGAGCATCCATTACCGGCTTGCCGGTACGGTATTGCTCAATGCCGGGTACGCCAATACCATTGAAATCGACGATCTCATAGGGGAGATTACCGCGATATCCGCTGTCAGTCATCGGAGCAACAACAGTCACTTCATGTCCCATACGTCCAAGGGAATCCGCGTAAGCCGCTACAACACGCCCGACACCATCGACAATCGGCAGGAACGTTTCTGAAGAAAGGCAGATTTTCATATGCTGAGCCTCACATTCTCTATGAATCAAGAAATATAAATCCGTTCTAAGAAAAAGCAATCGTTAATCACATTGCTTCTTCATATATTATAGCATATACTGAGTAAATTACAAGTCAGTTGATGTTTTCGCCGCTCCGCAATGTGGGCACCGGTTTCTTTCTGATAGATAGACACCGCCGCAGTAAGAACATAAGATCTCTTTGGCATTGGACGAGACCGGTGTCGCGTCTGTCGGAAGTCCCTGTATCGTTGCTGCTTTCTTTTTAGTAATACCGGCATTTCTGCAAGCAAGGTAAACAAACAGCGCTGTGAAACTGAGACCAATGAATATGGTGGCTGCCGAATTACTCTTCGGTTTCATCAAAGTGGGAGTCAGTTCAGAGAACGCCTTGATCATTGCTCTGTCAGGAGTATATAAGGAACTTGTAAGATAACGCTGCATCGACTTTACAAACGTATTGACGGCTTCCTCAGTCAGGATACTGTCTGTATAATCTCCTTGAATCGCTTCCCAATACCAATCATTGAATCGATCATCTGCTTCAGCAGGTTGTGTATAAACAATGAGCCAGTGATATTCATCAGTAAAGTGGTTTACATATAGATCATAAGCTCTTGACTCAAGTGAGCGGTAATGCTTCTGCCAGTTTTCATTCGGTTCCGTGATCACGCACGCGGTAATCCCTGTTTTATCGTAAAAATCCTGTAATTGCTTCTCCAGACCTTCCCGATTCTTCAGGATATTGAGAGAATCCTCAATAATAATCTTATGATCGTAGGTGGGTTTTATACGTTCCGGCGTTTTGCTGACAGAGAATGTGGCGGTGAAAAAAAGCAGCGCCATGATAAGCCAGAAAACCATCTTTCCAATATGTCTGCTTGGTTTGAAAGTAGCATGATCAGAATAGATGTAATGCGGGGCTTTATCTCTGTAGTAAACATATTTCGCTGCGCCTGAAAAAGGAGCGGTCGAAGTATGCGGAACACGCCTCTTCGTCTCGTATGATCTGTGCGCGGAATAGGACGGTTTTCCGTTATATCTGGTGGAAGAGCTGCTATGACTCGTATAGGAACTGCGGAAACTGCTTCCTGAACTATGCCAGCTGCTATGAGACCCACCACTGTGGGAACCTCCGCTGCTTCGGTGACTGCTTCCTGACGAATGATGACTGCCTCCGCTGTGACTGCCGCCTCCTGAAGCGTGTGGCATATATGCTGACCTCCTATCAGATCGTAATCAATGACAGATAACGATATAAAGCATACATGAAACACGGCATTTTTGCAATCTTCCTGCTTATGTGTTATGTAGTTTCTGATCAATGAAACAGAAAACGATACGGGTCAGAGCATAAGCGGCATACTTAATGATGATAAAATATTACGTAAATGTTACGGATGATCCGACATTTACCTCATCTCAGAATGATAATAGCCTATAATACCGAATTCTATAAGTTGACATTTCATAAACTTAGTATGGCGAAAAGTCGAGATGATTATGATATGCCAGTTTGCGCGTAAGTGCTTACATATCGTGCTGTAAAATTAAGCGTATATTGCCTTTTTCGTATATCATTTTATATAGAATCCGGTATGTTAACGAGGAGAACGTTTTGTAAAGTGCTCGTTGTCTTACGCAGATCATTTGATGTAACCAAATTGTAATAATGACATTCTTGAAATACTGCAAACAAACAGATATAATTGTAATGATTAATATGATGCATCATTATATGCATACAGATTGTATCATAATGATCCGCAATCATAAAGGAAACGGAAACAGAAAGAGGTGCGTTGAAATGTCCAAGGTACATGTATTCGATCATCCGTTGATCCAGCACAAGCTCACCATCATGCGCGAAAAGGATACCGGCTGCAAGGAGTTCCGTGAACTCCTCAACGAGATCGCGATGCTGATGGTTTACGAAGTGACCCGTAATTTCCCCACTGAAGATGTGGAGATCGAGACCCCCATCTGCAAGATGACCGGTAAGCGTATGGCCGGTCTTCCTATCGGCATCATTCCGATCCTCCGCGCCGGTCTCGGCATGGTTGATGGTATCATGAGCCTCATTCCCAACGCGAAGGTCGGTCACATCGGTCTTTACCGTGATCCTGTAACCTGCAAGCCCATTGAGTATTACTGCAAGCTGCCCGCTGACGCGGAACATCGTCAGTTGATCGTTGTCGATCCCATGCTTGCTACCGGTGGTAGCGCGTCTGACGCGATCACCAAGATCAAGGAACGCGGCTGCTATAACATCTGCCTTGTCAATCTGATTGCGGCGCCCGAAGGTGTAAAGGCTGTTCAGGAAGCGCATCCCGATGTGGACATCTACGTTGCTGCTATGGATGATCATCTGAATGAGCATTCTTACATTGTTCCCGGTCTCGGCGATGCCGGTGATCGTCTGTTCGGTACTAAGTAATCACGCAACAAAACACTACGAGGTTTGATATAGTAATGAAAGTACAAAAGACTATCAAGAAGGAGACGATCCGAGTCGCTGCCGGTACGATAATCCTTACCGGCGTAATGATCGGCGTTTATCTGCTGCTTGGAAGTCTGGTATGGAAAACACTGCTTGCCTCTGACAAAGTGCTTGCCTTTGTGATCGGCGCGGTGATCGGCTGTTTCGCGGCAGTGCTTGATTTCTTTCTGCTGGGCCTTTCTGTACAGAACGCGGCAGAATATCAGGCTGCGCATCCTCTTAAAGAAGAAGACATTAAAGCAGCTGATGAACGAAATGATGAAACCGAAGATGGCTCAGACAAGATTGATAACGAACGGAAACGACCGTTTGTCGATCCCGCGACCGCGGCTGTGATCCAGAAGAAGATGAAGCGCAGTTATATGCTTCGCAGGCTTCTGATGCTGTGCTTTGCCGCTTTGGGCCTTCTTCCGTACATCAATCTCATCGCAGTCGTCCTTCCGTTATTATTTCCAAAGTTCGTAGTTATCGTTGTTAATCTGAAAGAAAATAGAAAGAAGGGAGGGAAATAAAACGGTCAGCATGAGTAAAGATAATCGTCCAAGCAAAATGCGGGATGTATTCTGTATTGCTTTAATGATCGTTCCCTTTCTGCTCGGCATTGCATTAAAGGTACTGACAAGCCCTGCAACTGAAGGAATTACAGTGAGCGGTTCACAGATCTATTTTACGATCAACATGCCGCTTCAGCCTCTTGAGATCACAGAGAGTCAGGTCGTCAGCTTGATCGTCATTCTTTCAACACTGGGTTTGTGCCTGTACATGACGAACGGCATCGCGCTGATGCCGGGCTCCAAGCGTCAGTTGCTGGCTGAATGGGTCGTTGAAAAAGTAGAAAATATGGTGACTTCCAACATGGGAGCGCGGTTCAGTCGGTTTGCTCCTTTCGTTGCTGCGATCCTGCTTTTGAGCGCTCTGTCTTCGCTGAGCAGTCTGCTTGGTCTTCATCCGCCAACAAGTGATATCAACATCGTGGCCGGCTGGGCGATTCTCGTTTTCTTCCTGATCACTTATTACAAGCTAAAAGGCGGTCTTTGGAATTATGTCAAAGGATTTGCGGATCCCATTCCTTTCTTTGCGCCTTTTAATGTTATCAGTGAAGTGGCGACGCCTATCTCCATGTCCTTCCGTCATTACGGCAACGTTCTGAGTGGTGTTGTCATCTCTACGATGATCGCTGTTGCATTGAGTGGGCTCAGCAATGCGATCCTCGGCGCTATTCCGGTTGTCGGAAATCTATCCCTTCTGCGCATCGGTCTTCCGGCTGTATTAAGTCTTTACTTCGATCTATTCAGCGGATGTCTGCAGGCTTACATCTTCGCAATGCTGACAATGCTGTATGTATCGAATGGTTTCCCTGCTGAAGCCTGGGAGAAGAGACAGGCCAAGAAAAGGGCGCGATTGGAAAAGCGCTCTGCGCAGAAAGCCTGAGCAGTCAAAAGCTGCTAAATGTCTATGATATGAATCTATGAAATGAAAAGAGAGAACTCTTTTTCATAAATCAACACAATAACATTCAAGGAGGAATTCTTTATGGAACTCTCTGCCGCAATCGCTATCGCCATTGGTATTATTTTGGGTGGCTGCGCTCTTGGCGCCGGCTGCGCGATGATCGCCGGTGTTGGCCCCGGTATCGGCGAAGGTAACGCTGTTGCCCGTGCCTGCGAAGCTATCGGACGTCAGCCCGAATGCCAGGGTACTGTTACAACAACTATGCTGATGGGCTGCGCCGTTGCTGAAACCACCGGTCTGTATGCTCTGGTCATTGCCATTCTGCTGATCTTCGTTGCACCCAACTCCTTCGTAAGCATCCTGAAGACTGCTGTTGGCATGTAATAACACCCAGACTGCGACGATCGCTCATGTTCAGGGCGGTTGTTCAATCAAATCAAAGCAGGTGTAAAAAATGGAATCTTCTATTGTTGTTCAAAATCTTGAGGTCATCTCAGTCAACATATGGCAGATCGTTATCTCTCTGATCAACCTTCTGATCATGTTCCTGATCCTCAAGAAATTCCTGTTTAAGCCCGTCAAGAAAATGATGGATGAGCGCAGGAAACAAGTAGACAAGATTTATGATGACGCGCAGAAGGACAAGGAAGCGGCATCTGATCTTAAAAACCAATATGAAGAGCATATGTCAAACGCCAGAGCGGAGGCCGATGCCATCGTACGCAGAGCGACGGAAACCGCCAACGCGCGCGGGGAGAGCATTATTGCTGAAGCCACGGGTACTGCTGCGCATCTGAAGCAGAAGGCGGAGGAAGAGATCGCGCTCGAGAAGCGCCGTATGCTGAATGAAGTCCGCGGTGAGATCTCTGAACTGGCTGTTGACATTGCTTCCAAGGTTGTCGAAAAGGAAATCGATCGCAAAGCTTACGACAGCTTTGTGGATGATTTCATCCGGAATGTGGGTGAAGCGTAATGACTGAATTTGCCCGCGAGTATGGAGAAGGTCTGTATGATCTGGCTTCAGAGGAACATCTGGAGGATCAGATCCTGGCTGAAGTGCGTGTCCTTCGTGATTCTTTCCGCGAAGAACCTGATTTCCTGCGTCTGTTATCCAACCGAGCACTGGGTATCAAGGAAAGACTCGCCATCATTGATCAGACATTCTCCGGCAGAGTACAGCCTTATCTGATGAATTTCCTGAAGATCCTTTGTGAACGAGATGCGCTTCACGAATTCAGCGGCTGTGTTCAGGTATACATCGACCGGTATAACGATGACAGTCGTGTGGCTGTTGCGGAAGTAACAACTGCTTCCGCGCTTACAGACGAACAGCGCATCAAACTGATCGATCGACTGAAGAAGATGACCGGAAAGCGTATCGTCCTAAATGAAAAGGTGGACGAAACACTGCTTGGCGGCGTTCTTCTCGAGATGGATGGGCATCGTTGGGATAATACGCTGCGGAAACGTCTCAATGAGATCCGCGATGCAGTCGCTGGAAAGGCTTAAACCCGCCTCTTAATACAGTATCAGCAAGTGAAAGTTGGTGATCAATCGTGCAACAGCTGAAACCTGAAGAGATCTCCAAGCTCATCAAGGAACAGATCAAGCACTATGAAAACAAGATCACGCAGAATGATACCGGTTCGATCATCACGATCGGTGACGGTATCGCGCGTGTTTCGGGATTGGAAAAATGCATGGCGAACGAGCTGCTGCGTTTCCCGAACGGAACCTACGGCATGGCGTTGAACCTGGAAGAGAATTCTGTGGCCGTCGTTATGCTTGGCGAAAGCGAAGGGCTCCGCGAGGGCGACGTTGTGGAACGTACAGGCAGCGTTGTTTCCGTACCTGTTGGCGATCAGATGATCGGCCGTGTCGTTAACGCTCTGGGTCAGCCCATTGACGGCAAGGGACCGATCGAAACCGTGGAGACCCGTCCGATCGAACGTCAGGCTCCCGGTATCATTAAGAGAAAGAGCGTTTCAGTCCCTTTGCAAACCGGCATCAAGGCGATTGACTCGATGATTCCTATCGGCCGCGGTCAGCGTGAGTTGATCATCGGTGACCGTCAGACCGGTAAAACATCGATCGCGGTTGATACCATCATCAATCAGAAGGGGCAGAATGTTATCTGCATCTATGTAGCGATCGGTCAGAAGCGTTCCACTGTTGTACAGACAGTAGAAACTCTGTCTGCCGCCGGCGCGATGGATTTCTCCATTGTTGTCAGCGCGACTGCTTCCGAACTGGCTCCGCTGCAGTATATCGCGCCTTATTCCGGCTGCGCGATCGCAGAATACTTTATGGATCAGGGCAAGGATGTGCTGATCATCTATGATGATCTTTCAAAGCACGCTGTAGCCTATCGTGCGCTCTCCCTGCTTATCCGCCGTCCTCCGGGACGTGAAGCTTATCCCGGTGACGTTTTCTATCTGCACTCCCGTCTGCTGGAACGCGCTGCCCGCGTTGCGCCTGAATACGGCGGCGGCTCCATTACGGCCCTGCCTGTTATCGAAACGCAGGACGGAGATGTTTCCGCCTATATTCCGACGAACGTAATCTCGATCACCGATGGTCAGATCTTCCTGGAAACGGAGTTGTTCCATTCCGGTATCATGCCGGCTGTCAACCCCGGTATCTCCGTCAGCCGTGTTGGCGGTAACGCGCAGATCAAGGCTATGAAGAAAGTTACCGGTACTTTAAAGCTGCTTTATAGCCAGTATCGTGAGCTTCAGGGATTCGCGCAGTTCGGCTCCGATTTGGATGACGATACAAAATCCCGTCTCGCACAGGGTGAACGTATTGTTGAGATCCTGAAGCAGGGCCGCAACAAACCGGTTCCTGTCGAGGTTCAGGTATGCATCTTCTATGCTGTCATTCACGACTACCTGAAGGATGTCGCGGTTTCGGATGTGGCTGAATATGAAGAAGCGCTGACCGCGCGTCTGATCGCTCAGCACAGTGACGTGCTGGATACGATCCGCACCACAGGTAAGTTTGAACCTGAAACCGAAGAAGCAGTCAAAGCCGCTCTTGCCGGTTTCACCAGGGATTTCGTGGCTGGTAAATAAGGAGGAAAAACCATGGCTGAATCCTCTATGAAGGATATTAAGCTTCGGATCCGCAGTGTGCAAAGCACCCGGCAGATTACCAAGGCGATGCAACTGGTTGCCACCTCCAAAATGCGGCGTTCCCGTGAAAAAATGGAACGTTCCAAACCATACGCCCAGATCTCCATGGAAGCATTTGCCCAGGTACTTGCTCACTGCAAAGACAGCAGTCTGCCCTATATCACACAACGTGAAGTGAAGAAGCGTTTGTTCGTTGTTGTAGCGGGGGACCGCGGTCTTGCAGGCGGTTATAATTCAAATATATTCAAGCTTGTTGCTGCCGAATGCGGTGATGTTCCATATGATGTATTACCCGTTGGCCGAAAAGCAATGGATAAATACAATGCACTGGGAGTTAATTGCATCAGTGCGGATTATTTCCCGGTTGCAGGAATGAAAGTCGGTACATGCTTCAAAATGGCTTCCCGTATCTGTGAAGGATACAAAAAAGGGGAATGGGATGAAGTGATCCTGTGTTATACAGATTTCAAGTCCATGCTCTCTCAAGAAGCTACAGTCCGCAAGCTGCTCCCGATCAGCAAACCCGATGAACCTGTTCAGCAAACGGTGGAACCGATTTACGAACCGGATCCTGAAACAATGATCGAAAGCATTGTACCGGATATGCTGGCCGGAACTATCTACAGTTGCATTTCTGATGCAGCCGCAAGTGAAAATGCAGCCCGAAGAAATGCCATGGATTCAGCTACAAAGAATGCTGATGAGATGATCTCCGGTCTGCAGCTGAAGTACAACCGTGCGCGTCAGGGCAGCATAACACAGGAGATCACGGAAATCGTTGCAGGTAGTCAGAAATAACAAAACCCTCTGAACAAGGAGGTTCCAATATGGACAATAAAAATATCGGTACAGTTGTGCAGGTCGTCGGCCCTGTACTGGATATTCGTTTTCAGGAAGGTCATCTGCCTGAACTGAATAACGCAATTGAGATCAAACAGGACGACAAGCGAATCGTTGCCGAAGTAGCACAACACCTTGGCGATAATGTGGTGCGCTGCATTTCTATGAACGCTACTGACGGTATGGTACGCGGTATGGAAGCGGTGGACACCGGCAGTCCGATCACAGTGCCTGTTGGTGAACAGTGCCTGGGACGTATCTTCAATGTTTTGGGTGATGCTGTTGACGAACAGCCGGAGCCTGAAAATGTAGAGCGCTGGCCGATTCACCGTGCCGCCCCTACCTATGAAGAGCAGGAGACTTCCACTGAGATCCTGGAAACCGGTATCAAAGTCGTTGACCTGATCGCGCCCTACGCTAAGGGCGGTAAGATCGGTCTGTTCGGCGGTGCCGGCGTAGGTAAAACAGTTTTGATCATGGAACTGATCAACAACATCGCGAAGCAGCACGGCGGTCTCTCTGTTTTCTCCGGCGTTGGTGAACGTACGCGTGAAGGCAATGACCTTTACAACGAAATGAAGGAGAGCGGCGTTATCAACAAAACAGCTTTGGTTTACGGTCAGATGAATGAACCGCCGGGAGCGCGTATGCGTGTGGCGCTGTCCGGTCTGACCATGGCTGAATACTTCCGTGATGCCAAGAATCAGGATGTTCTTCTTTTCATCGATAACATCTTCCGTTTCACCCAGGCCGGTTCTGAGGTATCTGCTTTGCTTGGCCGTATGCCCAGTGCTGTCGGTTATCAGCCTACGCTGGCCACCGAAATGGGTGCCCTTCAGGAACGCATTACATCCACTCGCAAGGGTTCCATCACTTCTGTTCAGGCTGTTTATGTGCCTGCTGATGACTTGACCGACCCTGCTCCCGCAACCACATTCACGCATCTTGACGCAACCACTGTTCTTAGCCGTGCCATTGCGTCTCAGGGTATTTATCCGGCAGTCGATCCTCTGGATTCTACAAGCCGTATCATGAATCCCGATGTTGTCGGTAAGGAGCATTATCAGGTTGCCCGTCAGGTGCAGAGTATCCTCCAGCGTTATAAGGAACTTCAGGATATCATTGCGATCATGGGCATGGACGAGCTTTCCGATGCCGATAAGCTGACCGTTGCCCGCGCCCGTAAGGTGCAGCGCTTCCTGAGTCAGCCGTTCTCTGTTGCTGAACAGTTTACCGGTATGCAGGGTAAGTATGTACCGCTGAAGGAAACGATCCGCGGTTTCAAGGAGATCATCGAAGGCAAGCATGACGATCTGCCTGAAAGCGCATTCCTGTTTGTCGGCACGATTGATGAGGCTGTCGAAAAAGCAAAGAAAGGATGATTGTAATGTCGACCTTTCAGCTTAAAATCGTTACTCCTGATAACATCAAATTTGAAGGACAGGCACAGAAGATCATCGTAAGAACCGTTGCAGGTGATATTTGTATTCTCGCGGGTCACATCGATTATATCGCGCCGCTCGGAATCGGCGAAGCAAAATTGGTCGACAGCGAGGGTAACGAAAGGCTCGCCGCCTGTAACAGCGGTTTTATCTCTGTTGCAAAGGGAGAAGTCTGCATTGCATCCACCACTTTTGAGTGGGCGGATGAGATCGACCGTGAACGTGCACAGGCCTCGAAGGAGAAATCTGAACAGGTTCTGAGCAATACTTCACGCGGCGATGCTGAGTATGCGCTTGCGGATGCCCGGATGCGTAGAGCGTTGGCCCGTCTGAATGTCTCCAATCGCTGAAAACATTAAAATCAAAAGCTGTTGCCGGTCATCCGGCAACAGCTTTTATCTATGCATATTCACAAAGTATATACGATCAATATGAAAAAACACCGCCTGAGCGGTGCTTTTTCGTTAATGTGTATTAATTACATTCCATACTGTTCACGCATCTAAAACGCAGTATCTTCCTTGATCATATCGAGCATGATCTCGGCATACTGAGGATCAAATTGCGAACCGATACCATTAAAGATCTCATTCCGTATAGCATCCTGCGTAAGCGCGTCACGGAAAGAGCGGGGAGAGGACATCGCATCGTAGGCATCAGCAATTCCCAGAATACGCGCTTCCAGAGGAATCTATTTACCTGCCAGGCCTTGCGGATAACCTTTACCATCATATCGTTCGTGATGGTTCAGCGCACCGATCCGGAGTTTCGGCATTTCCGTGATGCTTTCAAGAATCTGCGCGCCCATCTGCGAATGCTGCTTCACAAGCGCGTATTCTTCATCGGAAAGAGACGAAGTTTTGTTGATGACGTCATCCGGAATACCGACTTTTCCGATATCATGGAGGAGACCCATGTAGTAGATCTGCAGCTATTCTTCTTCATTCAATCCGGAACGCCTGGCGATCTCACGCGCGTAGGTCGCTACACGAACAGAATGACCATTGATGTATCGGTCTTTCGCCTCGATCATTTTGACCAGTGTAGAGACCATCTGCATCGAAAGGCGGTCTGCCGTTTCTTATGTGAGGAGGACCCTTTTTTGCAGGGCGATTTCTTTTCTTATTTCGCTGTCAGCATTAGAGAAACCGGCAATGACACAGTTACGGCTTGTCTTTTCACGTACGAACTTTGTGCGGAAATAGATCACAGTGTCGTTCAGTTTAACACGGTAGGAGAATGAATAAGCATCGGAATCCTTCAGTTTATCCGCGATAAATTCTTTAGTTGTTTCCTTCATAAAACGGATCTTATCATCAGAAACAACAAGATTCTCCGCAAAAAGACGCATGCGATGCGCCCAGTCATCATCCTCATCCCAGCCGGGAATAAGTCGTGTGAATACGGGGCTGATACGGAAACGTGTTTCGTGATCAGAATTGATATCCAGCAGTGTTACGCATTCATAGTCAGCGGATAAGCCGTGAATCGCGGCGAGGCTTTCAACCTGATTTGCTTTGAAATGACGATAAAGAGAAACAAACAGAATTGCCAATGCAGCAGCAACGAAGAGCGAGACGATCAGGATCAGATTATCTGAGAAGAAATTGTGAGATTGCTAATAACCAACAATATAGGTGTTGATCACAGCCTGAACATGCTGCATGTTTTTCGTGGAAGCAAGGAAACTGTTGATCTGTTCTGCCGTCTTTTGATTTGTCTTACTTAAAGCAAAATAAACAGAGCACGGTTGATCAAGCTCCGCAGTCTTGAAACGGCTGTATGTATCATTCAGATACACGCTGCTTCGTACTTCTGCTGTCGGAATGATCACGCAGGTCGCCTTATCTTCGGCCAAAGCATTCAGACAATCGTGATATGATTCAAAGCTGCTTTGCGGATCAGCTCCGGTAACAATCACAGAGGCAGGGTACTGATGCCGCACATAAGGATACACAAATGAAGATGGATCGACAGCGATCCTGGCAAACACTTCAGGGCTAAGCGTATCCTTATAGACAACGCTCATACTGATATGTCCGGCACAATCTGAAAGAATATACCCATTATTCCCACTGTTGGCCACGATGGGAAACGCGACATCAATATCGCCGGATATCAACGCTTCTTCCATTGCGGTATATGTAGGATAATTAGAGCGTGTCACGGTCTGATCATAAAGACCGATCTCGGGGAAGAGGTAATAATAGTAATCTGATTTACCTGCCAGACAACCAATCGTCAGTTTTTCAGATTCAGCGCAGACAGAAGCGCCGAAGGTGATGACAATGAGCAGAAGAAGACAAAGAATGGTGTATTTTAAGCGGTGATGCTTCATTACGACCTCCTTACAGGAGAAGTTACAGCGGTGCAGACTCGTTGGTATTTACATGTGTAAAGGCAAGCTTCCCATCAGCCACTTCAGAAACTGTCTGCCCATTTCCGAAGAGCTTATATTTGTAGGTACACAAGCCTTCAACACCGACAGGACCGCGAGCGTGAAGCTTACCGGTAGCAATACCTACTTCTGCGCCGAAACCGTAACGGAAGCCATCAGAAAAACGGGTGGAGCAATTCAGGAACACATTGGCGCTGTCAACACATTGCATGAAGGTATGAGCAGATGCGGAATCGGTCGTAATAATGCAATCCGTGTGATGGGAACCATAATGATTGATATGATCGATTGCCTGTTCACATGAATCAACGATCTTAACAGAGATGATACCATCAAGATATTCAGTCGACCAGTCTTCTTCTTCCGCTGCTTCACATACGATGATTTTTCTTGTATCCGCATCTCCGCGGATCGTGACATTCTTTGTGTCAAAGGCTTCTTTCATCTTTGGAAGGAATACGTCAGCAATGGCTCTGTGCACAAGAAGCGTTTCTGCTGCGTTGCATACAGAATAATTCTGTGTCTTTGAATCAAAACACACTTTTACTGCCAGATCAAGATCGGCAGATTCATCGACAAATACATGACAGATCCCATCGGCATGTCCCATTACCGGAATATGCGTGTGATCCATAATGTAACGTACAAACGCGTTGCTTCCGCGGGGGATGATCAGGTCGATCATCTTATCTTGCGCCAACATCTCGCTGACATCTTCACGGCTTTCCAAAAGCGCAGCCCAGCCTTCGGGAAGATGAGCCTCGATACCGGCCTGATAAATACATTTAAACAACGCTCTGTTCGTCTGGATTGCCTCGTGCCCGCCCTTTAAAAGGACTGCATTACCGCTTTTAACGCAAAGCGCAGCGATCTGCACCAGAGCATCGGGTCTGCTTTCAAAGATGACACCCAGTACGCCGATGGGACAGGTAACACGGTAAAGATCAAGTCCATCCATCAACCGGCGTGAAAAAACGGTTTCACCGACAACATCAGGCAGCCCAAGCAGACTGTCAATCCCGTCCAGAACGCTTTTCATTTTCTTATCGTCAAATTTAAGACGATTATACAAAGGCGCGGAAAGAGATTCTGCCTTTGCATTTTCGAGATCGATCTTGTTGGCCGCGAAAATGTCTTCTGCCGATGCGGTCAAATGTTTCTTAATATTCCGGAGAGCGTTGGCTCTGTCGTCCGCGGTAAGTTCAGGTAATTTGAATGAGGCGGTTCGCGCCTCTTTTGCGATCTGTTCAATAAGCATTCTGATATACCTCCAATAATATTATAGGCTTTCTTCCATTCTTATGCAAGGAAAAGACAAAGAATAAGCAGCATATTGCCGCCCTTTACAAACACATGCCGGAATGCTATAATAAATATATTCAGTGAAAGGTGGCATGCATGAGATGGCAAAGAAACTTGGGATCAAGCCAGTTGCGCAGAATCGAAAAGCACGCCATGATTATTTCATTGAGGAAAGTATCGAGTGCGGTATCGAGTTACGCGGAACTGAAGTCAAATCCATGCGTCAGGGCAAAGTAAACCTGAAGGAAAGCTACGCTATTGTCAGAAATGGCGAAGTATTTGTGGAAGGTATGCATATCAGCCCTTATGAGCAGGGAAACATCTTCAATACAGATCCGCTCAGGCCCAAGCGTCTTCTGCTGCACAAGGCCGAGATCCGGAAGCTCTATCAGCAGGTGCAAAAGCAGGGCTATGCTCTGGTTCCTTTGGATGTATACCTGAAGGATGGACGAATGAAAATGAATCTCGGTGTCTGTGTTGGTAAGAAGTTGCATGATAAGCGTGACGCGATGGCAGAGCGGGATGTTAAGCGTGAGATCGAACGCGCGCTGAAAAACTGATACTCCGAACCCTATATTTTGGGGGTGCACTGGTTTCGACGGGGATCGTCGGGGGTATGGTAAGCGAGCTGTGGCTCCCGGCCACACAAAAACGGGAAATTAAAAATTAACTGACAACAATCAGTACGCTTTCGCTGCTTAATGCAGCGCGTCGGCCCTGAGCGCTCACGGCTCAGCCAACCGGCGTCATTGATGTGAGGAACGGGGCTATGAAAGCTTTGACATAGCCCGGCATTTATGAAGCTACTAAAGCCGTAAGCCCGTTTACAGGCGTGCGGTGGAGGGAATGTCAAAATGTAAACTGCGCTCGGAGAAGGCTGTACAACTGAATCTTCGGACAGGAGTTCGATTCTCCTCACCTCCACCATTTATGCAAAAACGCGGGAAAACCTTGCAGGACAAGGAGTTCCGCGTTTTCTTATTCAATAAACGTGATTTAGTAATGATGGAAACAAAAAGAGAGGGCAAATGCCCTCTCCATAATAATCAGTTTATTACTTCGCCATAGCCTGCGCAACAGCAACAGCAACAGCAACAGTAGCACCGACCATGGGGTTGTTGCCCATGCCGAGGAAGCCCATCATCTCCACGTGAGCGGGGACGGAGGAGGAACCGACGAACTGAGCGTCACCATGCATACGGCCCATGGTATCGGTCATGCCGTAGGAGGCAGGGCCGGCAGCCATGTTATCGGGATGCAGGGTACGACCGGTGCCGCCGCCGGAAGCAACGGAGAAGTACTTCTTACCGGCTTCGATGCGTTCCTTCTTATAGGTACCGGCAACGGGGTGCTGGAAGCGGGTGGGGTTGGTGGAGTTACCGGTGATGGAGATGTCAGCATTCTCATGCCACATGATGGCAACGCCTTCACGGACGTCATCAGCACCGTAGCAGTTGACCGCGGCACGGGGGCCGTTGGAATAAGCAGTCTTATTCACGATGGTCAGAGCGTGATCTTCCTTAACATCGGCAGACAGGTAATCATACTTGGTCTGCACATAGGTGAAACCATTGATGCGGCTGATGATCATAGCGGCATCCTTGCCCAGACCGTTCAGGATAACACGGAGGGGGTTCTTACGAACCTTGTTCGCGTTCAGAGCGATCTTGATAGCGCCCTCAGCGGCAGCGAAGGATTCGTGGCCGGCGAGGAAGGCGAAGCACTCGGTGCCTTCATCAAGCAGCATGGCGCCCAGATTGCCGTGGCCGATACCGACCTGACGCTGGTCAGCAACAGAGCCGGGGATGCAGAAGGCCTGCAGACCGACGCCGATCCACTTAGCGGCTTCGGCAGCGTTGGCGGCATTTTCCTTCATAGCGATAGCAGCGCCCAGTTCATAGGCCCACTTCGCGTTTTCAAAGCAGATGGGCTGAGTGCTTTCCACGATGGTGTAAGCATCAACGCCCTTGCTGGTGTTGTAAGCCTTAACTTCATCAAAGTTGGCGAAGCCGTACTTGTCCAGAACGGGCTGGAGCTGAGGCATGCGGCCTTCGTAATTTTCAAACAGAGACATGTTTCAAGCCCCCTTCCTTATTCTTTGCGCGGGTCAATCCACTTGACCGCGCCGTCTTCGGCCTTAAAGCGGCCATAGGTGCCGATGTTCTTCTCGTAGGCTTCGTTGGGGGTCATGCCCTTCTTGATGGCGTCCATCATCTTGCCCAGAGACAGATACTGATAGCCGCAAACCTGATCGT
>CALCTW010000008.1 GCA_937907055.1 uncultured Clostridia bacterium
CGGTCTCGCGGCCCAGTTCGCTCATCATGGAGCAGATGTTGATGATCTTGCCGTGACCCTTTTCGATCATGGAGGGGATGACGGCCTTGGCGCAGATGAAGGGAGCATTGAGGTCCACATCGACGACCTTGCGGAATTCAGCGGCGCTCATCTCGATCATGGGCACGCGGCGGATGATGCCGGCGTTGTTAACCAGGATATCGATCACGCCCACTTCGGCTTCGATCTGCTTCACGAGCGCGTTGACCTGATCTTCATCAGTGACATCGCACACATAACCCTTGGCGTCAATGCCCTTCTCGGCATAGGCGGCCAGACCCTTGTTGACCAATTCCTGATTGATATCATTGAAAACGATGGTCGCGCCCGCGGCGGCATACGCTTCCGCGATGGCGAAGCCGATGCCGTAGCTGGCACCGGTGATCCAGGCGATCTTGCCGGACAGGGAAAAATCATTCATATTCATTGCCGTATCCTCCGTTATTATCTGAGTTCGGTAGTGGGGATGACATCCATATCATCGAAGGCCTGATTTTCGCCGCCCATGGCCCAGATGAAGGTGTAATTGCTGGTGCCGGCACCGGCGTGGATGCTCCAGCTGGGGCTGATGACCGCCTGTTCGTTCTGCATGACGATGTGACGGGTCTCATTGCCTTCGCCCATCATGTGGAAGACCACATTATCCTGCGGCACCTCGAAGTAGAAATAGACCTCCATGCGGCGCTCATGGGTGTGCGCGGGCATGGTGTTCCACACGCTGCCCTCATCAAGACGGGTCATGCCCATGGAGAGCTGGCAGGTCTTGAGCACAGATGGATGGATGAACTGATTGATCACGCGCTTGTTGCTGGTCTCCACCGCGCCGAGAGGCTTCTTGGCCGCGTCCTGAATGCGGATAAGGCGGCTCTCATAGCTGCAGTGCGCGGGGGCGGATACGCAGTAGAACTTGGCGGGGGCAGCCGGATCATCGCTGACGAAGTACACTTCCTTTACGCCGCGGGTGATATAAAGGCAATCCTTATAGCCCAGTTCATACACAACATCATCGGCATACACCTTTCCGCTGCCGCCGACATTGAACATGCCCATCTCGCGGCGTTCGAGGAAGTATTCGGTGCCGAAGTTCTTCCAGATATCGATGCCCTTGTCGAGGGCAACCTTTTCATTGACAGGCATGATGCCCAGGGTGACCATACGATCCACATGGCTGTAAACCGCCGTCACCTCATCCGGGGTGAACAGCTTTTCGATCAGAAATTCTTTACGGGTCTCTTCCGTGGTATAACGCTTAAAATCACGCTGATTGCAGGAATAACGGATATCCATCGTTAATAACGCCTCCTTATTGTGGGTGATTGCATTATATCACAGGATGTAAGCGCTTTCAATCCCCAATCTTCCGGGTTCGGGACATTTTCAGGGCGGCAGGGACAGGCTTTACTTGTCGTACCTGAAAAGCTTTGCTATAATGGGGGCATTCATCCTGTGACTGATCTGAACGGAAGGAGAATCCCATGCGTTATTCTCTGCTTCATAAATCCGGTGCCGTCCTCCTGACGGCTTCTGTTTCCGCGCTTTTTTCCTCACTTTTTTCAGTTGCCGCGGCAGAACCCGTGCTTCAGGAGATCAACGCCGTGACGGAAACCAGTGTCGGCTTCCTCAGCGATCTGGTGAAAAACATGCCGCGCTATCTGCTGAGCCTCCTCTTCGCGGTGATCGTCATTCTGGTGGGCATCCTTCTCATCCGGCTGGGACGCTCGCTGATCCGCAAGCTTTGCGCGGCCCATGAAAAGCGCCATCCGGCCCCCGAGGATCCGAACCCCAATGACTGCGACTGCGTGACCCGTCCCTCCCAGATGCGCACGGTGCAATCGCTGATCCTGAGCATTTTTAACTATGTGATGTATTTTATCATCATCATCATCGTGTTCAGCGCGCTGGGGGTGGATATCACCGGCCTGCTCACGGTGGCCGGTGTCGGCGGTATCGCGGTCGGCTTCGGCTGTCAGACGCTGGTGAAGGATTTCATCTCCGGCCTGTTCCTGCTGCTGGACGGTTCTGTGAAGGTGGGCGATATCGTGACCGTCAACGGCGCGACAGGGACGGTGGAGGAGGTGGCCATCCGCACCACGAAGCTGCGCTGCACAAACGGCAACATTCAGGTGGTGCCGAACGGCGATATCCGCACCGTGACCAATTTTACCCGCGATTACCGCTGCGCCATCGTGGATGTCACCGTGGCGCATGGTCAGGATTATACCCACACGCTGGAGATCCTGAGGGAAGAGATGGCCAATTTTGATATCGGCAGCGATCTGGTGGACGAGCCGCCTGTGGTGACCGGTGTGATCGCCTCCGACGGCCGCGCGGCGACCATTCGCATTGAGTGCCGCTGCCGCGTGAAGGACTGCTGGACCATTGAGCGTGAGATCCGTCTGCGCTGTCTGGAACGCTTCCGCGCGGAGGGCATTCGTCCCTGACACCGGGATTGTAAATTCTGCCGCGGTTTCTTGAGACCGGCCTTTTGCTGTGATAAAATAGCATTGAAAGCGCCCTGTACCGTGTTCAGGCTTCAGCCTGCCGGAGATTTTCAGAGGACGCGCTTTGGATCCCGCTCCCGAAAGGAGAATGCTGATGGTAAAACGTATTTTAGCCCTGTTTCTGATCCTGAGTCTTTTGTGCTGCGCCGCGATCGCGGAGGATGTGACCTACGACACCGGAAAAGGGGTGATCACCCTGCCGGCCGGCTGGACCGCTGCCGAGGATAACCGCGTGATCTCCCTGCACGGCGCGGAGGGCGCGATGGTGCTGGTGATCAACAGCTTCGGCGCGTATACCGCGCGGCAGGTGCTGGAAAACCTGCTTCCCGGGGTGCGCGCACAGCTGGCGCTGGCCTTCACGGACATCGCTTTCTCCGAAGAGGGAACGATCATCCTGTGCGGCGAACGCGAAGCCGTACGCTATACCTTCACGGCGGAGGGCCGGGAGTATCATCAATACATCATCCCGGTCGGCGAGGATCTGTGGTATCTGACCGCCAATGTGACACCGGATACGCTGACCGATCGGCTGATCGCGTCCATCGCGGAAAAGTAAAAAGCATGCATCAAACGGGGGCTGTGAAGAGCAACATCTTCACAGCCCTTTTTTGACACGGGTTGAAGAAGGTTACAGCAGATCACTAAAAATCATAAAAAGTCATAAAAAGTCATAAAAAGTCACTAAAAGTCACAAAAGGTTCGCGCAGGTTATAAAAAGGTTCATAAATGTTCATAAAGGTTCATTGAATGTCACCGCGAAAGGGTGTATTATGATACTGAAAAAGCAGCCGCGAGGGCTGCTTTTCCTGTTTTCCCGATATGATCCTGACAGGAGCCGGGAAGCGGCCGCGCTTCACCGGTCATGCCTTTTCCGGCTCGGGAGAGTTGAGAAGAAGGTTCAGTTTTTCAAGCGCGGGCACCGCCTGCTTCAGCAGCTGCTCGGCATCCAGACGGCCGTCACGCAGCAAAAGCCCAGTTTCACGGCCCATGGACAGCATGAGGCGCTTATCCGCCTTCGCGGCGGCATCATACAGGGCCGTCGGTTCCAGCTTCGTGTCCTTATCGAAGCGCATGACCAGTGAGCCGTTCATGTGCGTGATGCGGTTGATGCCCAGCCTGCGGGCTTCGGCACGCGCGTGCGCGATCTCGATCAGATTGACGACACACTGCGGCGGCTCGGCAAAGCGGTCGATGATCTCCTCCAGCACATCCTCGCGGTCCTCCCGGTTATCGATGGCCGCGATGCGCTTGTAGATCTCCATGCGCTGGGCCGCGCCGGATACATAATTGGACGGCAGATAGGCATCGATCTTGAGCTCGATCTTGGTCTCAACACGCTTGGCGACCTGTTCGCCGTTCCCGGCGCGGGCCTCGCGCACAGCCTCCTCAATGAGCTTGCAGTACATATCATAACCCACCTGAGAGACATTGCCGCTCTGCTCGGGACCGAAGATATTGCCCGCGCCGCGGATCTCCAGATCGCGCATGGCGATGCGGAAGCCGCTGCCGAAGGCGGTGAACTCACGGATGGCATCCAGACGCTTCTGCGCGGTCTCGCTGAGCATCTTATCCGCGCGGACGGTGAAATAGGCGTACGCCGCGCGTGTGGAACGGCCGACACGGCCGCGGAGCTGATAAAGCTGACTGAGACCGAAATGATCCGCGTCATAGATGATCATGGTATTGGCGTTGGGCACATCCAGACCGTTCTCGATGATGGTGGTGCACAGCAGTACATCGAACTTGCCTTCATAGAAGTCCAGCATCACGTCTTCCAGCTGCTGTTCCTTCATCTGACCGTGGCCGATCGCGATCCTGGCCTCCGGCACAAGCGCCTTCAGACGGCTGCGGAAGGCCTCGATGGAAGAGACGCGGTTGTACAGGAAATACACCTGTCCGCCGCGGCCAAGCTCGCGCACGATGGCGTCGCGGATCACGGTCTCGTTATAATCCAGCACAAAGGTCTGCACGGGGAAACGCTCTTCCGGCGGCGTTTCCAGCAGACTCATGTCACGCACGCCCACCATGCTCATATGCAATGTGCGCGGAATGGGCGTGGCGGACAGGGTGAGCACATCCACCATGTTTTTGATGTTCTTGATGCTCTCCTTGTGACCGACACCGAAGCGCTGCTCCTCATCCACGATGAGCAGCCCCAGATTTTTGAACTGCACATCCTTGCCCAGCAGCCGGTGCGTGCCCACCACGATATCCGTCTTGCCGGACTTGACATTTTCAAGCGTCTGCTTCTGCGCGCTGCTGTTGCGGAAACGCGACAGTACATCCACCTGGACAGGGAAGGTCTTGACACGCTTTAAAAGATTATAGTAATGCTGCTGCGCCAGAATGGTGGTCGGCGCGAGGATGGCCACCTGCTTGCCGTCCATGACGGCCTTGAAGGCGGCGCGGAAAGCGACTTCGGTCTTGCCGTAGCCCACATCGCCGCACAAAAGACGATCCATATTGAGCGGGCTTTCCATGTCCTGCTTGATATCCCGTACGGCACGGGCCTGATCGGGCGTGAGCTCGTAGGGGAACAGATCCTCAAACTGACCCTGCCACGGGCTGTCCGGCCCGAAGGCATAGCCGGGGTTGTTCTGACGGGAGGCGTAGAGCTGCACAAGATCAAACGCCAGCTTCTTCAGGCCGGACTTGACCTTGCTCTTGGTCTTTTCCCAGTCACCGCCGGAAAGAGAATTGATCTTCGGCGGGGTATCGGTATTGCCGATAAACTTCTGCACCCGGTCGAACTGATCGGTGGGGACATAAAGCTTATCATTGCCCTGATACTGAATGAACAGATAATCGCGGTAGGTGCCCTCTGTCTGCAGCCTGACCGTGCCGCGGAAGACGCCGACACCGTGGCTTTCATGCACCACGTAGTCGCCTTCTTTAAGATCGGTAAACGCGTCGATCCGCTCGCCGGCGTTCCGGCGCTGACGGCGCCGCTGATGACCGGTGCCGAAGATATCCCCGTCGCCGATCAATACGAAATCCTTGCTTTCAAAGCCCTGATGCTGGGTGATGGGATAGATGGCGATATCATATTCCCTGTTTTCGGCCATCTGCTCCTCCGTAATGAAGGGCACATCCACCGAAAGCTGCTGCAGCGCGGTACGAAGGCGTTCGCCGCGGTTATCACCGCCGGAAAGCAACGCGATCTTCTTGTTTTCTTTGCGCCAGTCCGCGATATCCTAAGCCAGTTCCTTGATCCGGCTGTCATAACGCGGCGCGGGCGTGCTCTCCAGCTTCAGAGGCGCGGACGCCTGATCGATCAGGCCGGAGGTGCCGTGCAGAAATTCCTGCAGGGTGATCAGGGTAAACTGTCTGAGACGCGGCAGCATCTCATCCACCGACCACTGCGCGCCCAGCATTTCAGGCACAGCCTGACCATGCTCCATGGCAGCCTTTAATTCCTCGGCAAAGCCGGCTTCACGATCCCGGCAGCGGCCGATGGCATTCTCAGGGTAATCAAAAACGAGCACGCAATCCTGCAGCCAGTCCGCCAGCAGCTCCGGCCGCGGATAGACCGTACCGGCCCACAGCGGCAGCTGAGAGAACGGGAAGCCTTTCTCTGCCTCCTCCGCGTCATCCGCCATGCCGGAAAGACCGGTACGCAGCGCGCGCGGAACATTGCCGCGCTCAAAGATCACGGCAGGGTCACTTTCGGCTTCATCGCCGTCATCAAAATCAAAACGGCCGCCCTCCAGCACATCGCGGGGCAGGCGGGCGCTCTGCGCCCGGATGGCCTCCCGCATGGCAGAAGCCACACGCGCGCCCTCCCCTTCCGGGATCAGGAATTCATACGCCGGACAGATCGTGACTTCATCCAGCCGTTCATCACTGCGCTGGGAGATGCAATCGAACCGGCGGATGGAATCGACCTCCGTATCGAAAAACTCGATACGGATGGCGGTCAGCTGATCCGGCGGGAACACATCCACGATCTCACCGCGAAGCGCGCACTGTCCGCGGCCCTCCACCATATCGGCGCGGGTATAACCGCAGCGCAGCAGCCGGTCGATCAGCACGCCCGGCTCAGTCTCATCCCCCACCCCGATGGTGACACAGGCTTCCTTGAAACGGGCAAGGGGCATCATGGGCTGCAGCAGCGTTTCCGCCGAGATTGAGAGGAATGTGATCTCCCCCCGTACGGCGCGGGAAAGGATGGACAGACGCTGGATCTCTTTTTCGCGGCCGCCGGTCATGTGGGCGAATGTGTTTTCTCTGGCCGGCAGCATGGCCGCGCGGTCCTCCAGCCACACACCGGCGTCATCCGCCACATGCATGGCCTGCTTTTCACCGGAGGAGACATAGATCACCGGTCTGCCGGTCTCCCTGAGCGCGCGGCACGCGAAAGGAACGCGCTGTCCCTCGGACATCTCAAACAGCGCGCAGCTCTCATGATCTCTGATCTTGTCAAACGCCGCCTGCCAGGCAGGCAGCATCGCGGAAAGTATATTCATAGATCTCGTTATCCGTTCAGTTACAGCGTATCGGGAACGGGCGGCTTCTGCTTGCCGGGCTTTTTATTGAAGCGATTCATCGTGGTATCGATGCCGTTCTTCACCCAGCACAGCACGGCATCCGCCGCCAGATTATACATATCAAAAGCGATCTTGCGGTCCTCGGGCGTATCAAAGTGCCCCAGCACCCAGTCCTTCAGATCCCAGCCTTCCTTCGCCGCGCCCATGCCCAGACGGATACGCGGAAAATCGCCGCTGCCGGTGCACTGGATGATATGGCGCAACCCGTTATGCGTGCCGGGGCCGCCCTTGGCGCGCAGACGCATCTGACCGAACGGCTGATCGATATCATCCGAAAGCACGATGATATCGCTGATATCGACCTTGTACCAGTTCATGGCGTCAACGAACGTGAAGCCGGAAAGATTCATATAGGTCTGCGGCTTGATGAGCACGATCTTTTCGCCCTCATAGACGCCTTCGCCCACTGTGGCGCGGCACTTGAGTTTTTTGACCGGAATAAAAAGCCGGTCGGAGAGGATATCGATCACATCCCAGCCCGCGTTGTGACGGGTGTGCTGATATTCATTGCCCGGATTGCCCAGGCCGATAATAAGCTTCATACTGTTTCCCCCGGATCAGGCATGCTCGGTATACATGCTGTACAGTTCGTGATAGATGCCCTTCTTCGCCATCAGTTCCTCATGCGTGCCGGTCTCCTCCACGCCCTTATCCGTCAGCACCCAGATCTCATCGGCGTTGCGGATGGTGGTGAGACGGTGCGCGATGGTGAAGGTGGTGCGGCCCTTCGCCAGCAGCTCAAGCGACTGCTGCACAAGCAGCTCGCTCTCGTTATCGAGCGCGCTGGTGGCTTCGTCCAGAATCAGGATGGGCGGATTCTTCAGGAATACACGGGCGATGGAAAGACGCTGCTTCTGTCCGCCGGAGAGCTTGACGCCGCGCTCGCCGATGTAGGTCTCATAGCCGTCGGGAAGACCCAGGATGAATTCATGCGCGCCGGCGCGCTTAGCCGCCAGCTCCACTTCCTCGCGGGTGGCATCGGGCTTGCCGTAGATGATATTATCCATGACCGTGCCGCTGAAGAGATAAACATCCTGCTGCACCATGCCGATGGAATTGCGCAGCGAATGCTGAGTGACCTTGCGGATATCCGTGCCGTCGATGAGGATGGCGCCGCGCGTGACATCAAAGAAGCGTGGGATCAGATTGCAGAGCGTGGTCTTGCCCGAACCGCTGGGGCCGACGATGGCGATATTCCGTCCGGCTGCCACCTTCTGATCCACATCGCCCAGAACCTCGCGGTCCGCGGCGTCATTGTAGTGGAAGCCCACATGATCAAACACCACTTCGCCCTTCACATCTGTCATTTCCACAGCGTCGGGCGCGTCGCTGATCTCCTGCGGGGCATCCATGACCTCGCAGAAGCGCTCGATACCCGTCATGCCGCGCTGGAACTGCTCGGTAAACTCCACGATGCGGCGGATGGAATTGATGAGCGTGCCGATATACAGCAGATAGGCCACATAGGTGCCCACATCGATCCAGCCCTTGGCGAGGAAAACGGCGCCGGCCACTACGACCACGATATTCATCAGCGCGTCAAACACGCGGGTGACCGTGTTGAAGCCCGCCATGTAGTGATACTGCTTCTTTTTGAGGCTGAGGAACAGGAAATTGCCCTTGCGGAACTTTTCCTTTTCGATCTCCTCATTGGCGAAGGACTTGACCACCCGGATGCCGAGCAGACTGTCCTCCACCTGTGAATTGATCTCACCCACCTGATGACGGCATTCCTGCATGGAGCCGCGCAGGCGCCTGCCGAAGTAACGGGTGCCCAGCCCCATAAAGGGCAGGAACACAAACACCAGCAGCGTGAGCCATACATTCATGGAGGAAAGAATGATGAAGGCAGCCACGATCTTGATGCCCGCGATGAGGAATTCCTCCGGGCAGTGATGCGCGAACTCGGTCACCTCGAAAAGGTCGCTGGTGATGCGGGCCATGAGCTGACCGATCTTGGTGTTATTATAATAGGAAAAAGACAATTGCTGCAGATGGCCGAACAGATCGTTTCGCATATCGGTCTCGATGCGGCTGCCCATGATATGGCCCCAGGACTGCATGTAGTAGTTGGCGGACGCGTCGATCACACGCAGCACGATATACAGCAAGGCCAGACGGACGAGCCACGGCAGCCAGTCCATGCCGAGCCCGGCAGTATACGCCACGATGCCGCCCTCCGAGGTGGCCGCGTTGGTGACCGCCTTGATGATGAGCGGCGAAACGACCTCACAAAGGCAGGTAAAGGACGCGCAGAACAGATCAAACACGAGCGCGCCGCGGTAACGGCGAAAATACGGCAGGAAACGGCGGAACAATTCCCTCAGTTTCATTTTATGCGCCGTACCCTTGACAGCCTGTCCCTTTGATTGTGCCATCAGATCTCCTCCTTGTTATTTAACTGAAAATTTCCCGTTCGCGGGATCGTTATAAAACACCGGTCAGATCAAACGGCGGCGTATAGCTTTTTTCCGCCGCTTCTTTTTCCTGCGTGAAGCCCGTGAGCCCCAGGGCCTCGAACCGCTCCAGCACGCGCTCATACTCCCGGTCATTCACGCGCCGGTCCAGCGGAGACGGCAGCGAAACACCCTCCGGCGGCGTATACTGCCGCATCAGGGAGACCGGGATCCGCGGGCAGTTGGCGGCGATCCACTCCAGCACACGGAGCGAATCCATGGTGCAGCCGGGCAGCACCAGATGACGGATGAGGGTGCCCTTCTTCATGAGACCGTCGTCATCATAGACCGGCGCGCCGGTCTGACGGATCATCTCAAGAATAGCTCCCGAGGCATTCTCGAAATAATCGGGCGCGCCGCAGCAGAGCTGCGCGATCCTGGGCGAAAAATGCTTGAGATCCGGCAGATAGATATCAATGATACCATCCAGCGCCTTTAAGGTCTCCTCCCGCTCATAGCCGGAGGTGTTCCACAGAAGCGGAACAGCCGGGCGGTAGATCTTCAAAGCCTTCAGGACCTGCGGCACGAAATGCGTGCCGGTGACAAAATTGATGTTATGCACCCCGGCCGCCTCCAGACGGCGCAGGATCTATGCCAGGGCTTCCGGCGAGACCTGCTTGCCGGCGCGTCCCCGGCTGATCTCCTGATTCTGGCAGAAGATGCACTTGAGCGTACAGCCGGCGAAAAAAACAGCGCCGCTGCCGCGGGTGCCGCTGATACACGGCTCCTCCCACAGATGCGGCGCCGCCCGGGCCACCAGCATCTCATCCGTACAGGCACAAAAACCTTCGGCGGTTTTCCTGTCCGCCCCGCACCGGCGGGGACAAAGATCGCATTTCATTGTTGGCAGCCTCCGGGGCGATCCCCTGTCATGCTTGCAAAAAAACTTACTGCGCGGTGAATACGAATTCCGCGCACGCGGGCGCGATATTGGCTTCCTCATCGGCAACGATCGTCACCACGGAAGCGCTCTTGAGCCGGTAGCCCGGCAGGAGAGACAGATCCGCCCTGACAGCGGCGAAGCTGCCGGTGCGGACGATCACGGAAGAGGCATACAGAACTTCCTTTTCGCCGTGATCAAAGGTGACGTAGCGTACGGGCACCTCGATCTCCTCCGGGATGTGTGGCGAATGATACAGGAAGGTGACGACCGCGGGATAGGCCTTCCCCTGTGTGTACAGCACCTGCACACGATCCTCTCCGGTGCGCGTGAAGCCTTCCGGAACAAGACTGTCATCCGGCGTGATGATCTGCGTGCGGGTGATCTGCATTTCCGTTTCCCAAAAGGCGACCCCGAACTGATCCTGATAACGGACGCGCACGGCAGCCGGGGCAAAAACGGTCTGCGCGGCCTGGGGCGCGGGCGTAGGCGTTGCTTCTTCCTTACGCGCGGGATCGCCTTCATACAGCAGCCACTGCGTGGCGCTTCCGGCGATGCCGTCGGCGATCAGCCCGTTGGCCTTCTGAAAATCGATCACGGCATTGCGTGTCATCGTTCCGAAGGAGCCGTCCGCCCTGCCGGTCAGATATCCCAGATCGATCAGCGCCTGCTGAAGCGCCTTGACCTTATCCCCGCGGCTGCCCTCGGAAAGCGAAGCGTAATAGGTGGGCACTTTGGTGGGGGCGGGCGTCGGCGCGGGGGTGGCAGTGGGGACCGGGGTCACAACAGCGGTGGCCTGCGCGACGGGCGTCGGCTGACTGACCGGCATGCTGATGACCTCCGTCGCTGCACCCTGCGCGGACAGCAGCGCCATATAGACGATCAGAACCCTGATAAGATCCATGCTTGATACTCCTGATCAAAGATCGATAAACTTCTCAAACTCGGGCAGGATGCCGATGCCATCCGGATAATGCGCGGCAAACTGCGGGATGGCGTGGCTGGGGAAGGAATTGCCCTCAATGAAAACAGGACCCTTCTCCGTGATCGCCACATCCCAGGCGATGAAACGCATCTGCGGCACCTTCTGCATGGCCTTGAGGCACATGGCCTTCGCCTCTTCCCAGTAGGGGATGGTAAAGCCGATGATGGGTGTGCCGGTCATGGGATGATGATCGTACACATGGCCCGCCTTATCCGCGGCCACGGTGAGCAGACTGCCGGTCTCAAGATCGACACGCGCGGCCATGCCGCCGCAATCGACATTATCCATCACATTGCCGTTTCCGATCCGCAGGAAGGCGTAGACGATCCCCTGCTGCTTATCCCCGAGCAGGGTGGCGATGCGGATGGTATTGACGGAGGTGGGGCACATGCCGGCCATGACCGGATGCTGCACGACCAGTTCCTCCAGAATGCCATCGCCCATTTGGGCCAGCTTTTCGCGGAAGGACTTGAGATCCGCCCAGTCCGCCTTCGTGAACTTCTGAATGCCCTGACCGGAGGAGCCCTCCAGCGGTTTGTAGAGCATGGACTCCTTGCCGTTTAAGAAGTTTTCCAATTGTTCCATGGTCATGGCGGCATCGGCGCGCACCCAGTCGCGGTTCACCTGCTCGGCAAACAGGGTATCGAACTGCGTCTTGTCATCGAAGAAATGCCAGTAGGCCTTGTCATTCATGCGGCGCACGATGTCATTGGACTTGCCGCGAGTGATGACGGTCCTCCGCTGTTTGCCGTTCAGGCGGTACATTTCGGCGATCTTATAGTCGATATAGCCGGCATTGTAGCGCAGCGCGCAGCAGGCGATATCCAGCCTGAGACGCAGCTTGCTGTAGCCGGTCTTCTCGTGCAGATAATCCAGCGTTTCCTTCATGCGGGAGGTATCGATCTTACGGATGCGCCTGAGCACATATCCGATCCTGGACATAATGCATAACCTCTTTTCGGTCAGTTATCTTTTGATCACAAAACAAATGAAATGACAGTGAAGGCACGATCGGTATCCCGTCCACACATATAATACGAACGCCGGGAGTACCTATTATAATCCTTCATCTTTGAGCCCCCGTCTCCAAAAGCGCGAGCCGAAGGCTGAGGCGCGAAGAAGAACGGGATGGATTTCGTGCTTCCGGCAAAGCCGTACGGAGGGAGGCGTAGCAGCGTATCCGTTGACCGGAGTGAGGCACAGCCGGAACGCGTAAATCCGCCCGTTATGCCCGCACCGAAGCCTGAGGCGAGCGCAAAAAATTACACATTGAAGCGGAACAGCGTCACATCGCCGTCCTGCATCACATATTCCTTGCCTTCGGAACGGATGAGACCCTTTTCACGGCAGGCCGCCATGGAGCCCAGTTCCTTCAAAGTGGCGAAGGGCACGATCTCAGCGCGGATAAAGCCGCGTTCAAAGTCGGTATGGATCTTGCCGGCAGCCTGAGGCGCCTTGGTGCCGCGAGTAATGGTCCAGGCGCGGCACTCATCCTCGCCGCAGGTGAGGAAGGAGATGAGACCCAGCAGTTCATAGCAGGCGGAGACCAGACGATCCAGTCCGCTCTTGCCGATGCCCATATCCTGCAGGAACTCCTGCTTTTCTTCTTCATCCATCTGCGCGATCTCTTCTTCGATCTGCGCGCTGATGACCAGCACCTGCGCCTGCTCCGCCTTCGCCGCTTCACGAACGGAGACCACGAAGGGATTCTCGTCATCGCTCATGGCGATGTCATCCTCGGCGATATTGGCGGCATAGATGACGGGCTTGGTGGTCAGAAGGAAGTATTCCTTGATGATCTCCTTTTCGTCATCGGTGCAATCAAAGGTGCGGGCGGGCTTGCCGCTCTCCAGATGATCGTACAGGCGATGCGCCAGCGCGGCTTCCTCGGCGTATTTCTTTTCGCCGGTCTTGACCAGCTTGGCAGCCTTGTCCTCGCGCTTCTTCACCGTTTCCATATCGGCGAAGATCAGTTCCAGATTGATGGTCTCCATATCACGGACGGGATCAACGGAACCATCCACATGGATGATGTTCTCATCCTCGAAGCAGCGCACGACATGCACGATGGCATCGCATTCGCGGATATGGGAAAGGAACTTGTTGCCCAGACCCTCGCCGCGGCTGGCACCCTTGACCAGACCGGCGATATCCACAAATTCGATCATCGCGGGCGTGACCTTCTTGGGATGATACATCTGATCCAGATCATGCAGACGATCATCCGGCACCGCGACCACGCCCGTATTGGGCTCAATGGTGCAGAAGGGATAGTTTGCCGCCTGCGCGCCGGCATTGGTAATGGCATTGAAAAGCGTGCTCTTGCCTACATTGGGCAGACCTACGACACCCAGTTTCATAATGTATGACCTCTCTTTGATCGATAATAAAGCTTCTTCGGGGCAAATTTGGTCAATTTACCACATATATATTATACTGTATCTGCCCCCGATTTGCAAGAAACGCGGCGGAGATTTACAGGACTTCCGTGCCCGGAAAGCACGGTTTCGTACGCGCTGCTTGCGCAGGGCGAAGCCAATCTGCTACAATAGGAAAAACGAAGGGAAAACCGGGAGGAAGGCCATGAGCGATGCCATTATCTATGAAGCGGAAGTGACCGGTATGCCGGTCCGCGCGGTCTATTCGAAAAAAAGCGTCGAAAAGGTGTTTCTGCCGCTGATCGAAGATCTGCGCGTGCTGAGAAGGAAAAAAGGAAGACGGATCCTGGTCTTTCTGGCCGCGCCTCCGGCTGCCGGAAAAAGCACGTTATCCGGGTTTCTGGCCACCCTCTGCCCTGAAATGACGGTGCTGGCCATGGACGGATATCATCATTATCAGTCATGGCTGCTGGAACATACCACGATAAGAAACGGAAAAACGGTGCCGATGGTCTCGGTGAAGGGCGCGCCGGAGACTTTCGACCTTGAAAAACTGCGAAAAGACCTTGCGCGCGCCGCGGCGGGCGAGATCATCGGATGGCCCATCTATGACCGCGCGGGGCACGACCCTGTGGAGAACGCGGTCACGGCCGAAGGCGAGATCCTGCTGCTGGAGGGCAACTATCTGCTGCTGGACGAGGCGGGCTGGCGCGATCTGAAGCAGTACGCGGATTATACGATCATGATCCGCGCGGAAGAGAGCATGCTGCGTCCGCGGCTGATCGAGCGGAAGCTGAACCTGGGCAGAACACAGGCGGAGGCGGAAAAATTCGCCGATGAGAGCGATCTGCCAAACGCGCGGCTGATCCTGCGCAGCAGCAGCCCGGCCGACCTGACCCTCCGGCTGACGGAGACAGGAGAATACCGGCCTGAATAACGATATCTTCATATAATAAACAGCTGTACCGGCATATGATGCGATACAGCTGTTTTTATGGGATGAGAAGGGACTTGCGCGGGGAATGACCGGACGGATGAACAAAGGCGCGTGCAGGAATCGACAAAGATAAGGCGAATAGGAATCATTGGATAATTGGATCGAATATGGACCGGTCTTTCAGAATATGATGGACCGCGATCAGATCATCATAAAGCACGATACGCAAGGAGGCGTTTTTCCCGATGAGCAAACGCAAGATGAACACTGTTGCCATGGCGGCCTGTCTGTTGTGCGACGAGGCGAAGTGCGGAGCTGCCTGCCCGCATTTTGATCCGTCCAGGGCGCTGCGCAGTCTCTGGTTTGACAACGAGAAAGGCGCGCGCGCGGCCATTCCGGACTCAATTCCCTGCGCTGAATGCAACGCTCCATGCGCGGAAGCCTGTCCGCAGCGCGGAAAGATCGACATCCGGGAACTGATGCTTCAGATGAGCAAAGAGATCCCGGTCCAAAGGGGGCTCGATCCCGCGAGGCTTCAGACGGATTTCCTTGGCTTTAAATTGCAGAATCCTTTTCTGCTTTCTTCTTCCGTGGTCGGATCCAGCTATGATATGTGCCGCCGCGCCTTTCAGGCCGGATGGGCCGGTGTTGCCTATAAGACGATCTGCATGTTCAGCATCCACGAGACATCGCCGCGCTATGCCGCGATCAAGGATCCGAGCGGCACGGTCATCGGATTTAAAAATGTGGAACAGTTATCGGATCTGCCGCTTGAAGAGAATCTTTCCACATTCCGTCGGCTGAAGGCGGAATTTCCTGAGAAATATCTGCTTGTTTCCATCATGGGACGGGATGAGGAAGAATGGGAAGCGCTGGCGCGGATGGCGGATGAAAACGGCGCGGACGCGATAGAACTGAACTTTTCCTGTCCGAATATGAAGGACGACGGCCTGGGGAGCGATGTCGGTCAGGACAATCTGCTCATCAGCCGGTTTACAGCGGCTGCCCGGCGGGGCACGAAAAAGCCGATCATTGCCAAACTGACCCCCAATGTGCAGGAAATGTCCTCTGCAGCGCTGGCCGCGAAGAGGGGCGGCGCGGACGGACTCGCGGCCATCAATACATTGAAAAGCTACATCACACTTGACGGTGAGACCTACGCGAAGGACGCGGAGAATGCCGCGTACCACCTGACAGCGGTAGGCGGATATTCCGGCGCGTCCGTGAAGCCGATCGCCCTGCGCTTTATCGCGGAGCTGAAAACGAACCCCATGCTTCACGATATGCCGCTTTCGGGGATGGGCGGTGTGGAAACCTGGCGTGACGCCGCGCAGTTCATGATCATGGGCGCTTCCTCTGTTCAGGTAACAACCGCTGTCATGCTTTATGGGTACCGGATCATTGACGACCTGTGCGACGGGCTTTTGCGCCTTCTGGATGAATATGAACTGGCATCGGTTGATGAACTCATCGGTATCGGTCTCCGGAACGTCGTTCCCCTGCATGATGTGGAACGGGACGCGGTGATCTATCCGCGTTTCGACCTTTCCCGCTGCGCGGGCTGCAGACGATGCTATCGCTCCTGCATGGACGGCGGACATCAGGCGATCTCCTTTATGAACGGGCATCCGCGCCTTGATGCCGCGCGATGCGTGGGCTGCCATCTTTGTGTGATTGTATGTCCGAAGGATGCCATTTCTTCTTCCGGGATCTCTGTGCAGCGTGTTCGGAAATCCTGATGCCGCCGCTGACCGCAACGGTAAACAGGACCCCAACGAAAATGAAGTAAATAGAAAACAGCTGTGCCGGCATATGATCCGGTACAGCTGTTTTAGCGTGCTGAGGGTGAGTATAACGGCGTGAAGGCGGAAGAAAAACGGCGCGAGGATTCACGGGAACCATATTCAGGACCGTGTGAAACAGCAAAGGTGATAACAGGCACCGCGCGTCATGATCATCCAGCCGGACAGCCGTATGGGATGATGACCGGTGATCAGGGATCAGTCAAAATATTTTCTGAGGGGCCAGGCATCGCGGAAGTCAAAGCGCTTTTCAAAAAAGCCGCTGCACTTACCGATGATGAAGCCATTGAGCAGGGCGCACACGACCGTACCGGCCTTGACACCTTGAAATTCCTTATTCTATCGAAATATAGATTCCAAGTCCCCCTTCAGATGCAGAAATACTCAAAATCACATTATCTTTTTTTAAGACAACACCAATTGCAACATCTTCTTTTTTATCAAGAACGCTATGATATCCTAAGTCTTTTAATCCCTCTATATATTTTCCTGCTTCTTCCATGCTTATATCAGAATAGAAAACTGCGTATTTTCCATTATCACTATCATCTATCACATAATCAGCAATTCCGAAAGAAGGCTTTATGATATTATCAGTGAATCTGTTTTCAGGCCACTCAGCTATTTCTACTATTCTTTCTTCAAGATTCGTATTTGATTTATTCACTTCATTCTTTGGTAAACCACAGCCCGTCATTAACATCAGCGTAAAAAAGCACAACAATAACAAAATGCTCAACTTACTCTTCATCTTTCTTCCTCACATTCTCTCTGAATAATCTTACAAATAGAAATCCTCCAACTGTGACCAATACTGTGCCAATCACTAATATTGACATTGAAAGCATATTGGGGCTTGTTGACTCAATATAGATATTAGTCAGTGCATCAGCTTGTCCAATAATACCCGATGAAGAAACCTTCTTACTTATAATAAATCCGATATCACAAATAATGAACCCCGACACAATCAAAAGAATGGCTCTTATAAATCTTCGTTTTAGTCTGTTTTTTTCATAATCTGCAATAATTATTGAAGCTTCTATCGCATTATCTGCTTCTTTATGTGTTATTTCTTCCTTGTCACTGATTCTACATTGTATAACTTCCATAAGGCTTAATCCAAACACTTTAGAGATATCCTCGAACTTTGACACCTCCGGAAGACAAAGCGAGCGTTCCCACTTACTAACAGCAGCGGTAGACACATTTAATTTTACGGCAAGTTGCGTCTGTGTCATATTTTTTCTTTTTCTTAGGTCTGTTAAAAACGGTCCGAATTCTTGTGGTACCATTCTTATCACCTCCCAAGAAAAAATACCATTTCACTAAATATTAGTAAAACGACCTATGGTTGAATTGTAGTAGAATCAAGTTTTATCGTATGTATAAGCGGTTAATTCTAATATTTCTGCTGCACCCTCTTGCAGAACGGCGCGATGCTTCATGGGAACCATATTCAGGACCGCGTGAAACAGCAAAGGTGATAACAGGCACCGCGCGTCATGATCATCCGGCTGGACAGCCGTATGGGATGATGGCCGGTGATCAGGGATCAGTCAAAATATTTCCGGAACGGCCAGGCATCGCGAAAGTCAAAGCGCTTTTCAAAAAAGCCGCTGCACTTACCGATGATGAAGCCATTGAGCAGGGCGCACACGACCGTACCGGCCTTGACACCTTCAAACCGCATGAAGCCCATGAACAGGAAGGACAGAATGACCGCCAGCAGACAGCTGCAGCAATCGTAGACAGTCTTCACCTTATGGATGTCCCATCCGTATTTTGATGACAATTCCTTGACGAACAGTTCGTAGGCTTCCGGCGCGATATAGGTGTGGAAGAGAAGCGACACGCCCACCGACCCGATGCCCATGCCGAAAACGAAATACACGATCCGCACGGCGAGACCGGGGGTCGGCAGGAACGAGAAGACAGCCATCATGGCATCCAGAATGAGCCCGTAAAGCACCGCTGTGACGAATGAAAACAGGAACTTTCGCTTAAAGCGGCGCAAAACGAGCGTGAGCAGCAGGATGAGGACCGCCTGCAGGCAGTATTCCGCCATGCCGAAGGTGAACCACGGCCAGAAGGCGGAAAGCTTCAGATAGACCAGATAAGCCGGCGCTACGACCATGGACATGCCGAGATCCGCCTTTTCCATGAAGACTGTGCCGACCGCGAGGATCACAAGGCCCAGGAGATACGCCGCCTCCGAGTAAAAATGATTTTTCTTCAAAGGGACTCCTTTCAGATGCTGACGTTTGATACAGAAACGGCAAAAGATTTGATTTTTGACTGATAAAAAAACTATACGGAACAGGAGTTACAGCACAGCGGCGCCGTGCAGCGATACCTCGCCCGTGAACAGCCTTCTTTCCATGCCGTCCCCGTCCCGCACAAGCAGCGCGCCGTCATCATCCACACCGGTCACAAGCAGCGGCTCGCCCTGATAGACGACCGTTTTGCCGATGAGGAACATCTTCTGCCGGTAGTACGACATCGCGGCGGCATGATCCTCCGCAAAGGTGATCAGATGCCGGGCGACCGTGCCGCACAGCACATCACGGGAAATATCGCGGTCGATGGCAATGGCTGTGTTCCGGATCGCCTCCGGGAACCCATCCCGCGGCGTACGGACATTGATGCCGATGCCGATCACCACGCCCTCTCCGGCTTTTTCGCACAGGATGCCGCAGACCTTTTTCCCCTCCAGATAGACATCATTCACCCACTTGATCACGGGGGCATGATCGGTCAGTTCACCGATGGCGGCGCATACCGCGCAGGCGGACGCGATGGTCATCTCCAGCGCGGCCATGGCTGAGGGCGTTTTCAGATACAGGCTCATATACAGCCCGGTATCCGCCGGAGAAGAAAAGCTGCGGCCCAGCCGGCCTTTGCCGCCGGTCTGACGATCCGCCACGATCAAAATGCGATCCTCCGCGCCGCTTCGCGCCATCTCCTTCAGGGAGTCATTGGTGGAGGTGATCGACTCGTACACAAATACATTCCTCAGATCGAGGCATCCGTTCAATATCACTTCGCTGTCCAGATCCTTCAGCATCGCGCCCGTCCTCCTTCTCCGAACAAAATCCTGTATCATTTTAATGCTCCGCGCGTTTTTGTCAATCCCGCCTTCTCTTGAGCATCCCTGCCGCCTATGCTATAATCGCGGTATCGGAGGTATCAGAGCCATGTTTGAAATGCACCCGGTTGCGGTGATCCGCAACGATTTTGATGAAAAATTCGGGATCCCGCGCCAGAGCGGCATGCTGAACGAAATGAAGAGCGTGATCGAATTCGCGCCGGAATACAGATCAATGGATGCCGTGCGCGGCATGGAGGGTTACAGCCACCTGTGGCTCATCTGGGTGTTTGATAAGAATAACCCCTCCGGAAAAAAGCTGACCGTGCGTCCACCGCGCCTGGGCGGCAATACCCGGATGGGCGTATTTGCCACCCGTTCCCCCTTCCGGCCCAACCCGATCGGACTGAGCTGTGTGCGGCTGGAGGAGATAAGGAAAAACGAGAAGGGCGAGCCCGTGCTGATCGTAAGCGGCGCGGATCTGTGCAGCGGCACCCCGATACTGGATATCAAGCCCTATGTGCCCTATTCCGACAGCCATCCGGACGCGCTGAGCGGCTTCAGCGTGAATGAGGAAGGGCATGTGCTGGCGGTGCGCTGCGACGAAAAGCTGCTCAGTGGACTGCCGGAGGAAAAACGCGCGACGCTTCTGCGCCTGCTCTCCTACGACCCCCGTCCGGCCTACCAGAGCGATGACCGGGAATACGGCATCACCTTCGCGGGGATGAACATCCGTTTTTCCGTAAAGGACGGCACCCTGACGGTGCTCAGCGCCGCTCCGGTATGACGCGTGTCTTTGCCGGAAACAGGGATCAGGCCGGGATCATACGCGGAATAACAAAATGTTAAAAATCATAGTTGACTTTGTAATATTATTGTAATATAATTTCCGTGGTGTATTCTATTTATTTCTCCTGATACGCTTCGCTTGCGGACGGTTTTTATCGCGCAGGCGGCAAATAGACCCGATATCATTTCCGGTGAGGTGTACATCTATGAAGAATCGAAAATTCGGCACTGGTCTGCGCGCTGCGATCCTCGCGTTCCTGATCGCGGTGATTCTGTTCGTATTGCCTGTGCTGACCGGCTCCGCCGCGCAGGCCGCGTCGAATTCCTATGTGAAGACGAATCAGGCCTCCGTCAATTTCAGAAAAGGAGCAAACCTGTCCTCCGACGTGTGGGCATCCCTGCCCAGCGGCTGGGTGCTGAAGTATAACGGCACCAGCATCAAGGACGGCGGCTATACCTGGCTGAGCGTGACCGCCAATATTCCCGGACATCTGTACACCAACTATTCCGGCTATATTTCCTCTTCCTTTGTGACCACGCTGACCACCGCGGAAGCCAACCAGTGGGAGAGCTACCCCGTGCAGAAGGGCTGCACCCCCAGCCCCGTTCCGGCGGTATCCGGCAGCTATGCCATCATCACCGCGGACGGCGTTAACATGCGCTCCTACGCGCCCGGCGGCGATGTGATGTGCGTGATCAAGCAGAATGTGGTCGTGCGCGTCATCAGCGCGCCCACCAACAGCTACGGCTGGTTCTATATCAACTACAACAATATGAACGGCTATGTGTGGAACGAGTTCGCCCGTCTGCTCACCGATGAAGAGCTGATCCAGCGCGGCCTGATGACCGCCACGCCCTCCTTCGTGACCGCGACGCCCACGCATTCCTCCGGCAGCGGCGACGGCATCTGCAAACTGGCCAAGGACGCTGTTCGTTTCCGTTCGACCCCGAACGGCAATATCATCGCCACCCTTTCCAAGGGCACCACGTTCACCTACTGGGGCACCGGCACCATGGGCAGCGACGGTTATCTGTGGTTCCAGGTCTCCTACAACGGCACGATGGGCTATGTGCGTAAGGACATGCTGACCTTCCTTGATCCCAGCGGCAAGGTGACCACGGCTCCCACCATTTCAAAGAACACCCCCACTCCGGCCCCCACCACCACGGTGATCCCGGACGCGACCGAGTATGTGATCCTGACGGCCGGCGGCATCAACTTCCGCAGGACCGCGGGCGGTGACATTCTGGGCCGCCTTGACAAGGGCACGATCCTGCCCTATCACGGCACCGACAACACCGGCAAGTGGGCGCTGGTATATTCCAATATCTATGGTCTTGGCTATGTGAGCACCGATTATACCAAGAAGTATAATCCTCCCGGCAGCAACACACCCACGCCCGCGCCTGTCGTGACGCCCACCCCGGCGCCTCTCACGAACGGTTATGTGCTGATCACCAAGAACGCCGTCAACCTGCGCGCGCAGACTTCCACCTCCTCCAATGTTGTGGCGCAGCTGAGCAACGGCACGGTCTGCTATCTGACGCAACCGCCGATCATGTCCGGCAGCTATATGTGGTATCCCGTGCGCACCATGAATAACTTAAACGGCTATGTGCGCGGCGATGTGGCCTATGTGCTGGCTGACTGGCAGGTGCAGTATTATCTGCAGCACGGCGTTGTGCCCACGCCTTCCGCCGGACCTACCTCCACCCCCAGCGGCAACAGCCCGTATATCCGCATCACAGCTTCCGGCACGATCAATGTGCGTTCCTCTTCCACCACCACCAGCAGCGTGGTCGGCACCACCTCCAACGGACGCGTGTACAAGTATCTGGCCACCGCCAAGGTCGGCAGCTACACCTGGTACAAGATCCAGTACACCTCCTCCAAGGTGGGCTGGGTGCGCAATGATCTGATGAAGGTAATGAGCTGGGCGGAATATTACGCCTGGGCCGGAACCGCTACCCCCACCAAGGGCAACACCGTATCCCCCGTGATCACACCTTCTGTGACCTCTCCCTATTCCTCCGATCTGAGCGATATGGCCGTGACCACCGTTGAGGGCCTGAATGTCCGCAGCGGCGCCGGTACCAGCTTTACCCGCGTGGGCAACATCAGCGCAAAGGGCACTTATGTGACCTACCTGCAGAAGTCTTCCACCGTGGGCAATGAGACCTGGTACTTTATCGAATCCGGCAATATGCAGGGTTGGGTCCTCAGCAAGTACATCAACATCTACACCAACCGTCAGAAGACGGCTTACCTGCAGAGCGGCGATCCTTATGTGATCCCCGAAGCCAGCTACACCACGCTGAGCCTTGGCAGCACCGGCAATGCCGTGACCGTTCTCCAGAAGGAACTGGTGACCAAGGGCTACCTGAGCGCCGCTGATGTGACCGGTCAGTACCTGAGCAGCACGGTGAACGCCGTGAAGCAGTTCCAGGCTGCCAAGGGCCTGACTGTGGACGGCATCGCGGGTGACGCCACCCAGCACGCGCTGTTCAACACCGTTCCCGCCGGCTCCAATCAGGGCAGCACGGTCATTCCCGACCTGAAGCCCGTTGAAATGGTCGACTGGGTGACCGGTGATATCCAGAAGGTGTGGCTGAAGGGTGAAACTGCCATCGTCACCGATGTTGAGACCGGCCTTTCCTTCCGCGCGAGGCGCTGGAGCGGCGGTCTGCACGCTGACGTTGAGCCGCTGACCGCGGCTGACTCCGCTGTGATGTGCAAGATCTACGGCGTTTCCATCGCCCAGGATATCGCGGACCTGAATCTGTATCAGCGTCATCCCATCTGGGTCACCATCGCCAACCGTACCTTCGCGGCTTCCATGTATGGCTGCCCGCACAACTATCCCGAGGGAGACACGATCCCCGATAACAACTTCTACGGTCAGTTCTGCATTCACTTTGTGAACAGCCGTGTCCACCGTACTGAAAAGATCGATGCCGATCATCAGGCCGCGATCAAGTATGCTTATCAGCACAGCATCAGCGGACAGAAGTAAGAAGTAGAACAATTTTCCTGCCGCGCCGCGAAAACGGCGCGGTTTTTGTTTTGCCGAAACAGTTTCAATTTCAAACAGGCGTTTCTCATGCCCTTCCCATTTTTCGTGGCGAATCGATGAAAAATATGTTATACTGTCATCAGAATGCAGACAGTAACTGCCGGAGGCAAAACAATAGGAGGAACAACGATGAAAACAAAGCTGATGTGCATAGCGCTGCTGGTGATGACCCTGCTGATGACGGCCTTCACCGCATCAGCCGATGACGGCGGAAGCTTTAGTGATAACCTGACCTGGGCATTCGATGCCGCGAACAATACGCTGACGATCTCGGGCAGCGGGAATATGGAAGACTTCAGTTCTGTTTCGCTGCCCCCGTGGTATGATCATACCGACATGATCAAAACAGTCATCATCGAACCAGGTGTGACGAGCATCGGAGCTTATGCCTTCTATTCTGCGGAAGCGGAAACAGTCTATGCTGCCGACAGCGTGACGAGCATCGGCGAGTATGCATTTTTCCGGAGCAAGCTGAAGAGCTTCCATATGCCGTCCGGCATCCGGAGCATTGGCTCCTCCGCATTTTTTTGGCTCAGCTTGAACAACTGTCCATCGGCGATCTGAAAGCCTATCTGAACTGCAACTACACGGATGAATACGCGTGGCCGCTATACAGCGTGTCAGAGCCGGTCACGCTTATCGTGAATGGCAATGAAGCGACCGTTCTGGAGATCCCGGAGGGCGTCAGCCAGATCGGTGATTTTGCCTTTTTCCATTGTAAGAGTATTACCGACCTGAAGATCCCGGAGGGCGTGCTGAGGATCGGCTGCAATGCTTTCTGTGACTGTACCAATCTGGTCGAGGTTTCTATGCCGGCGTCACTGAAAACGATCGGCGATGGAGCGTTTGCCAACACAGACAATATCCGCCGGGTCAGCATTGCCAGCATTGAATCCTGGCTGAATCTATCATTTGAAAACGAGTATGATACCTGGTCGCTCCCGAACTGGATCAACGGCAGTAACATAAAGGACATGCGTCTATACCTGAATGGGCAGGAATTGACGGAGATCCAGATTCCCGGAAGCATCAAGACCATTCGCAGAAACGCTTTTGAGAATTTCGATCGTATCTCCCGCGTAGTCATCAATGAAGGCGTTGCCCGCATTGAAGAAAATGCTTTCGCGCACATGAGCGGACTGAAGACCCTGAGCCTGCCTGCCAGCATCCAATCGATCGCTCCCACTGCTTTTTGGAGTTCATTGGAGATTGACAGCTTGCTGCTGAGTGACCTGACAGCCTATCTGACCAGCATGCCCGCGGAAAATGACAACTATCATGGCATTCTGGGTGAGAACGGGCAGGTTTGGCTGAACGGCAAAGAGCTGTTCGATCTGATCATCCCTGAGGGTTTCACGCGCGTTCCTGCTAATGCCTTCTACAATTGGACCAATCTGCGCACGATTTCAATGCCCAATACCCTGCAGACCATCGGCACAAATGCGTTTTACCATTGTTCCTCGGTCAGCAAGATCGTGATCCCCGGCGGTGTGACGAGCATTGGAAATTCCGCGTTCAGCAGATGCAACGGCTTGCAGGAACTGTCTCTGCCTGCCAGCCTGACAAGTGTCGGCAGTCATTGCTTTGGCGGAAGCGTCAGCAGACTGGACCTCGAAAGCCTCGAAGCGTATCTGAATTGCAGCTATGGTACCAACAGTGCGCCGCTTGAAGGTGGCACGAGCGGCCGTGCCATCTATGTGAACGGCGAGCTGCTGACCCAGGTCATCATCCCCGATACGGTACAGAAGGTGCCCCCGCATGCATTTGATAATTGCCGTGATATAACGGAGGTCATTTTTGCCGGACCAACCACTGAGATCGATGAATACGCGTTCTTCTTCTGCAGCGGTCTGAAAACGATTGAGCTTCCCGCAGGCCTGCAAACGATCCGAAAATTAGCATTTGCATATTCCGGACTCGAATCGGTCTACATCCCGGACAGCACAACCAAAATCGAGCATCAGGTCTTTTCCCAGTGTGAAAAGCTGAGCCGTGTCAGCCTGCCTGCCAGTGTGGTCATCGACCAGAATGCCTTCCCGGGTTCGTATACCCCGCTCGAGGTAGATTACCACGGCGATCGTATCGACGCCGCGAATCTGCTGGTGCTGGGACCATGGAACGAAGCATTGACCAACCCCGACGCAGTCTGGCACTATCGCCCGAACGGCAAGTGCGGCGAAGACCTGACCTGGGTCATTGATGACAGCGGCACACTGATCATCAGCGGTACCGGCGAAATGACTGCTTATACCGCCAGCCTGCAGCCCTGGGATCCGAAGGCGTTCAGCCGGGTCAGGATCGAAGAGGGCGTGACCACCATCAGCGACTACGCGTTTTATAACGCTCCGGTCGACATCATTCAGCTGCCCGAGTCGATGGAGACCTTCGGCGTTCACATCGTGACCTCTCATCCCATCGTGCTCTGCCCGGAATTCAGCAATGCCGATTATTGGGCATACTCCAACCAGTTTGAGACTGTCTATTCCGATCAGCTGGACATGGATCCGTTCTTCCGGGAGCATGGAAATATCGAGTTGTTCAGCGACACTACGCTGTACCGCGGCACCGTACACCGAATCACAGCCTGCGTGTTCCCGCTTGAAGCAAATGAGCTCCTGAAGTGGACCTCCTCCGACCCAACCGTAGCCGAGGTGGATCAGAACGGTCAGGTGACTGCCGTCAACCATGGCCGAGCTGTCATCACGGCAGAATATGCCGGTGTTTCGGACTGCGTGACCGTGACAGTCAACAATTTTGAGGATGTGGGCGTGATCCACATGGACGAAACGCCGGAATTCCTCCGGCTGGGTGAAACGCTGCAGTTGTCTTTCCGCACCGTACCTCAGGATAACAGCCTCACATTCACCTATACCAGCACAGACAGCAGCGTCCTTGACGTTGACGCCAATGGTAAGGTGACCGCAGTCGGTCACGGCTATGCCTGCGTCTGGGTAGAGGCAGAAGGTGTGACCGCGGCAACCGGCCCCATCTATGTCTATACCCCCATTACAGATGTGACCCTCCCTGAAGAATTCTGGGGCGTGGCAAAGTCCTTCACGCAGATACACTGGGACATTGAGCCTGCAAACGCGAACCCCCTCTGGATCTGGACCTCGGAGCATTCCGCCCACGCAGCAGTGACGGTTTCCGAGGATGGACTGGTGAGCTGTTTCGTGCCCGGTGATATCACCATCACCATGACGGACAGGATCACCGGTCTCAGCGCTTCAACGCTGGTGCATGTCTGCCGTCCGGTCACATCCATCGAGATGCCGGAGGAGCTTACCTTTGCGGAATGCACACGATCCTACCAGTTCGAGTCTGTGGCCGTGACCATGAACGCGCGCTACATCAACCATCTGATCGTTTACACCAGTGACGACAACAACGTGGCAACCGTGACCGATGACGGCCTGATGACGATCGTGGGACCCGGTACGGTGAATATCACCACCCGGGCCGAGAGCGGTGTATCAGCCTCCTGCAAGGTAACGATCCTGCCGGAGCACGACCGTAAAACGACGACTCCCGCAGTTCTTCCCACCTGTGTGGATACGGGCAACACCGAATACTTTACCTGCGATGATTGCGGCGCATTCTTTGGATTGGTTAACGACGAATATGTAAGCATTGAGGAAAACAGCTGGATCGTTCCCGCGATTAATCACCAGCATTGGGAAAAGGCCGATGTGACAGCTGTCGAGCCCACCTGCACCGAAGACGGCTGCATGGAATACGCTGTATGCGATGATTGCGGCGCCTATTTGCTGGTGGAGGATGAAACGGTGACAGTGATCGAGGAAAACAGCTGGATCATTCCGGCGCCGGGTCATACTGAGGTCGTTGATGAAGCGATCGCGCCTACCTGCACCGAAACAGGCCTGACTGAGGGCAGCCACTGTACTGCCTGTCAGGAAGTATTTGTTGCCCAGGAGATCCTCCCTGCCACACACCGTCATGTGATGCAGTCCGGCGCGTGCTGCACCTGCGGCCGGTCATTCGACACAACAGGCGCGAAGGTGCTCACACTTCCTTCCCTGCTCACAAGCATTGCTGACAATGCCTTCGAAGGAATCTTCGCGGAGATCGTTGTGATCCCAGCCGGGTGCACGAAGATCGGCGAACGTGCCTTTGCCGATTGCGCCGCGTTGCGGTATGTGTTCATGCCCGCGGACATCGACATTCATGACAGCGCGTTTGATGGCTGCGAGAATACGATCGAGTTTATCATCCAATAATTCAGAAAACATCCATACCGCAGACGGAACTTCCGCTGCGGTATTTTTGCGCGCCATCGTGAATGAACTCCATGATACAAGCATTCATTTCTCGTGTTCCGCAAGGAATCTGCTTCCCGGCTTTCTTATCGTAACCTATGTATGACACTCGCAGACAAAACAGTTTCAATTTCAACAGACCCTATTGACAATCAAATAAAAAGAATTATCATTAATACCGACAATCAACAAAGGAGAAAGAAATATGCTTAAGAAATGGATCTCAATTCTTATCGTGATAATCTGCCTCGTTCCGCTCGCGGCTTCCGCCTACACGATGGACGATATATACTGGTCTCTGGAAAGAGAAGACGGAAAGACCGTCCTTTACCTCAAGGGAATCAAAGGCTTCTCTTCTGATGATTCAGACAACCTTGTGATAACGACCCCCGTGGACAAGATCGTCTTTGCGATCCCGTATCCCGTATCCGATATATACAGGACCCTGCGCATTGATAAACTGTTTATTCCTTCTGTGCAGGAATATGCTGTGGAAGGCCCGCGCACGGTCTCGGACGGAATTTCCGTTGAAAATCATTTCTGGTTCCATGAGGTTGTTGTGATGGGAAACATCAAACAATGGCCGAACCTTAATAACGCCGTGATGTTCGATGATATCAGTGTCACGGTCAACGGAACGGTCGGCTTTATCCCCGCGGACAGTTTTTATCCGAGCGAAAACAGCTTCCAAAAATGCGCGTACAAAAACATTTCCCTGATCAGCAACGAGTATTACACCTTCGAAGACGGTGTGCTTGAAGATTCGTTCACCGGCATGCCGATGTGGGCTTCTGAAGAGCATATTTTCTACGAAGAACCTTATTATTACATGTTCAACCGCGCGCATGATGCCGTATCCCTCATTGATTACAGAGGAAAAAACACCGAATCGGAGTACTATCTTCCCGATACCACAAAGGATGGGTATCCTGTCCGTTGGATCTCCGGCCCCGCGCTCATTGCCATGAACCCTTATGATTTTACGAATGATCTGAACAAATTGTACGATAAGTTGTCGAGCGCGCAGGATCAGCTGGACCGCTGGATCGCAGGCGGAAAAAAGACGGAAGAACAGATCAATAAGCAAAAAGAAAAGATCGATCAGTTACAGGCTGAGTATGATGCGATGTATGAGGAATCTCTGAAAACGAGATACCGCAATACGCTGTATCTTGGGCAGAATGTCGAAGCCGTATCCGACTTTGACTCTGAGCTGCTTGACTTTGATATGCTCTATGTTCCTGTAACATTGAAGCACTATGGTAAAGGATTGCTGGAATCAACACAAGCTGTTCGTTTCAATCCTTAAATCTGTTCTTTTAAGAAAAACGGAAGGGTGTTCTGCTGATATAACCCTAAAACCGTACGACCGGTAATGCATATCAACAATGTCAAGAAAACGGGGCAATTGATATCATAAATAATCAATTCACATTGAATACAACAATGAGGGAAAAAGCATGCTTAAGAAATGGATCTCAATTCTTATCGTAATCGTCTGTATCATTCCATTCGCGGCTTCCGCATACACAATGGATGATATCTTCTGGTCTCTTGAAAGAGAAGACGGGAAGACAGTTCTTTATCTCAAGGGTATCCGAAACTTCCCTTCCGATGGATCCTATGATTTGGTTGTGAATGTTCCTGCGGATAAAATCGTGTTTTCGGTCCCTTATTACGTTAAGGATCAATATTGGAGTCTACACATTGATAAACTGTATATTCCCTCCGTTTCGGAATATGCTGTAGAAAGCCGTGTACTCATCCATGATGATTTCTATTATGAAAACTATATTCACTATATCCATATCATTTTCATGGGAAATATAAATGAATGGCCGGATTTCAGAAACGCCTACTGCCCCCAATCATTTTCTGTTACGGTTAACGGAACGGTCGATTACATTCCTTCAAACGCTTTCTTCCCGGACGGATACAATGTTATGGATCGGCTGTACGATAATGTCTCCCTGATCAGCAATGAACATTATACCTGCGAGAACGGTGTGCTTGAGGATTCCTTCACCGGCATGCCGATCTGGGCCTCTGAAGAGAACATTTTCTATGAAGAGCCGTATTACTACATGTTCAACTGCGCGCATGATGCCGTGTCCATCCTTGATTACAAAGGGAAAACGACCGAACCGGAATTCTATATTCCCGACACGACAAAGGCCGGTTATCCTGTCCGTTGGATCTCCGGCCCCGCGATCATTGCCATGAATCCCTATGATTTTACAGATGATCTTGCTAAGGCACTGGATAAGCTGGAAAGGGCACTGGATCAGTTGGATCGTTGGCTTGCCGGCGGGAAAAAGACAGAAGAGCAGATCAACAGGCAAATGGAAAAGATCAATGAATTACAGGCCGAATATGATGCTTTATATGAGGAATCTCTCAAAACGAGGTACCGCAATACACTGTATCTCGGACAGAACATCGAGGCTGTATCCGATTTCGATCCCGATCTGCTCAGATTTGACGCGATCTATGTTCCTGCCACGCTGACCCACTATGGCAAGGGGCTGCTGGATATGGAAAGTCGTCTCTATATCAATCCGTAAACACACAAAGCCCGGAAGAGAGAACCTCTTCCGGATTTTTTTATGGACAGAAACAGAATGAGAAGAATGTATTGAAAAATGCGTTTTTTTCCGTTACAATGCACATAACGGCCTAAGAGGCAGAGTAGCTGCAGGCGCGTAAAGTGTTCATGAACGGGGAGTTGTCATGAAACGAAGTCTTCGGCGCGAGAGCGCGAAGAGACGCGGTGCCTGCGGCGCATCCCGCTGCTTAAAGTGACTGCCTCCTGCAGGTCGAGGACTTGCGCGGAGGCGTTTTCTTTGTATATGGATGCTTTGAAAACTCCTTTGCTGTTTGGCGTATCCGAATCACGCGATCAGAAAGGAGTTTTTTGAATGACAAAAACCGGATCTTCAGAACCGAAAGTTCTGCCCATTTGTTCCAAGCAGTACTGGCGTACAGCGCTCTCCCTTGTAAAGGATACAAGGATGCTCGTATTCGCGGCGCTGATCATCGCGCTGCGTGTGGCCGTCAAAACGCTGAAGCTGACCACGGGCACCATCTCTTTTACATTTGACTGCTATGTCAACTCGCTGGGCTCCATTGTGTACGGCCCGATCATGGGTCTGCTGGTGGGCGCGGTAAGCGATACGCTGGGATGCATCCTTGTTCCCAGCCCGACCAGCCCGTACTTTTTCCCGTTCATCTTTGTGGAGATGAGCAGCAGCTTCATCTTTGCCCTGTTCCTGTGGAAGCGTCCGCTTTCCCCCTCCAGAACGCTGCTGTGCAAATTCACGGTGAACATGTTCTGCAATGTCATCCTGACCTCGCTGTTCATCAAGTGGTCCTACTCCTACTTTGGGATGGATAAGGTGTATAACCTTTTCAACCTGCAGCGGCTGGTGAAAAACATGATCACCTTCCCTGTGGAATCCATGCTGATCGTGCTGATCCTGCAGGCCGCGATCCCTGTATTGCAGCGGTGCGGGCTCAAATCCATCCTGCCGGTCAAAAACCGGCTGCAGAAAAAGCATTACTGGCTTATCGCGCTGCTGCTGGTCATTTCTGTGGGGCTGATCCTGCTGTACATTTTTGTGCTCAACGATCTGCTGAAGGCCAATAATATCAAACTGCTGTAAAGAGAAAGGAGACGCGGACATGGACGTGCAGAAGGTGTTTGCGATCCTGAAAGAACTTTATCCTGCCGCCGGGCCGGAGCTTCACTTTTCCAACGCGTATGAAACACTGGTCGCCACCATTCTGTCCGCCCAGTGTACGGACGCGCGTGTCAATCAGGTGACCCCTGCCGTGTTCCGCGATTTTCCGACACCTGCCGCCATGGCGGAGACAACGCCGGAGATCCTGTTTCCCTATGTGCGCTCCTGCGGCTTCAAGAGCAAGGCCTCGAATATCGTTGCCGCATGCAGAATGATCATGGATGAGTACGGCGGAGAAGTGCCCCATACCATGGAGGAACTGACCCGTCTGCCGGGTGTTGGCCGGAAGACCGCCTCGGTGGTGCTGCTGGCCAGTGAAGAATGGGCCGCCGCCAATGGCTGGCCG
>CALCTW010000009.1 GCA_937907055.1 uncultured Clostridia bacterium
CCGTCATTAAGCCTATAAGCCCCGGTGAAATCACCGGGGCTTATAGTGCTCATTCTTCCTTCGAACGACGCAGAACAGCGCGGGCATCCGATTCGCTCTCGGCCAGCTTTCGCTTATTGGCTTCGATCAGTTCCTCAGTATTGTCGCAATATTCTTCCATCGCATGAAGCAGATGACTCAGCAGATCATTCACATAAGCGGTATCCTTCTGCACTCCGAAACAGCGGTTATCTCCGGAAAGCAGTTCGTGATACTTCAGGCTCCTGACCTTGCTGTTCAATTCATATGCGATTCTCGACTCCTCACGGGTCTCCGTCAGGTGATCCCGAAGGGCCGGTACATTCACATAAATATCGCTTGTCATTCAGCTTATCCGAGCAGAGACGCAACCTTCGCGGCGGCCTTCACGCCGGCAACGGCGGTTTCAACGCTCTGGGAGAATGTGTTCTTCACAGTATCGCCGATGTTGTTCATCGAGTCAATTGCAGCTTGAACAGCCGCCTTTCTGTCTTCAGTAGCCTTGATGGATTCGTTCAGCGAAGCAATGTTCTGTTCGCCGTTAGCAGAAAGCAGATCGAAAGCATCATCAGTCTCATCCATAACATCGGTCAGGTTGGCCAGATGCTGCTGATATTCGGCCCTCAGCGCTTCCATTTCATTTAGACAATTATCCAAAAGGTCGACCTTACCCTGATATTCATCAACCTTACCCTTCAAAAGAAATCCTGCCATTTTTCTGTTCTCCTTTCAATCTTTCAGAATCAGCCAAAAATGCTGCCGATAGCGTTAAGAACATTACCAACGGTATCAACAACTGCGTTGATCGTATCGCTGATGGTGTTCGCGATGTTCTCCATCACTTCCATAACCGCGGTAGCAAAGTTCAACATAGCTGTCGCAGTATCCACCAGTTTTAGAACGATATCACCCTCGCTCTCGTTCTTGATGCTCTCCAGAATATGTCCGACCATATCGTTCAGTTCTTTCGCCCTCTTATTCAACTGATTGGCCGTCGCAACCCAAGCTTTGGCATCTCCTTCGTTCTTGAAAGCTAATGTACTTGCCATTTGGAATACCCCCTTTTAATTTTCAGCGATGTTTACACCGCCTTTTTTCTATCTCCAATTAGTTGTATATGTTTCCGTCTACCGTACCGTAGAAATCACACATACAAACTAAAGGTCCACGATTCTCCAATGTTTCCCGGTGCTGTTTCTTAAGCCACGTGATTCAGCCACCCTGCAGATTTTCCACAACGACCACATCGCTGTAGATCTCCTCAAGACCGTTGTTCACAAATTCCAGATGGCGAACCGCCTCATTGATTGCCCTCACATAAGCGGTCTGAACATCACCGTGCACCGCATCTTCAATACCCGCGGCATCCTGCTTCAGCTTTGCCTTCAGACGTTTGCATAGATAAATGCATTCTCCGACCGCGTTTGATGTTTCATTTGCCATCACGCCACCTCACATCAATACCAGCTGATCGCCGTCCTGAATGGGATAATCCTTCAGTAACCGATCCGGATGCAGAACAGCATTCAAGGAGCGGACGATGATCTTTTCATTCCCCGTCCTGTAATACTTGCCGCTCTGGATCACCGAAAGACCCTCCAGCACCACATTGATCACAGATCTCACGGTCAGATCGACCGGGATGAACAGGTCATAAGAGACTTCGATCTCCGGAACGTACAGATTGACCAATACTTTCTCCATCTGCTGTCACCCGCCTTAAACGATCGATTCATCATCCGGATCATGCTGTTCTTCCACAGCATAATCGCACGGAATATGCATCCGGTAGAATTCATCCCGATACTTCATCATATACTTTGTCGGATCCGAATGCGGATGAGTGATTTTTCTCATATCATTGGTCACCTGAGTCACGGTAATTTTATCATATCTTCCGCCGAAAAGCAAGAGGAATTGTTCCTTGCACAGCGCTTTTGATATGCCGTAAACACCCACTTTATCCGCGTCCTCCGGATAATACAGACCAGCGAAGTAGATATTGTAGCCCTTCGTCCGCTCGATCAGCATTTCGATCGCGGCGCTCACATCCGAGTCCGGACTGTTCGCGCAAAGATCCAGCACGCTCTCAAAAATGAACAGACGCGGAGTCGTCTTCTCAAATACATATTTGGCCGCCTTCAGAATGCGACCCTTGTCCGTGGACGGGATCTCATAAGTCGCGCAGTATTCATCACGGAATACATTCCGCGCGGCGATCTCCTCCTGAAGAAGTTCATTGAAGCGCGCGATCCCTTCCTCAGAGGAATTCAGATACTCGATGCTGTCCGGGAAGATCGCGCGAAGCTCGCCCTCCTGCCTGGAGGAGAAAAGGCTGCCGGAATTGCGGGTAAGCACCGTCACCGCCATGTGATCGCGCTTCGCCGCGGTCAGCAGATTGGCCAGCACCGGCTTGACTCCATTCGGGTTTCCGAAGTACAGGCCCATATTATGCAGTTGCTTCAGCGGGATCGCCACTTCCGCGGCGGTATCCCGGTTAAAGCCCAGCGGGATCCGGTTCGGCTTCATGCTGTCGCACAGGCTCTGATAGGTAAGCGTTTCATCCACCACCGGCAGCGGCTTGGCGTGGGTGGCATAGCCCTTGCTTTCGCAGATCTTTCTCAGGCGTTCCTTCATCGCCGCGGAACGGTCTTTCTCAGTCAGATCTGTATCCGGAATCGCCACATGGTACTCATAGGCATTGTCATCGATCACACAGTAGCCTGTACCCACCATGGCTGTGGGAACACCGCCCGCTTTTCTGGCCAGAATATCACCGTAGTCATACTTATCCTTAGCCTGGAGCGCCACACGGTAGTCCACTTCCTGACGGCCTTTCGCGGAGATCTCATTCATATGGTTGATCGATATGATCACATGTATGCCATAAGGTGCCAGTTCGCGCATGAGCTGATGGATGTTCAGATTAAAATTTGTACCCGACTCGAAGTTGGTGATATTCGTATAGCCGTCAATGATGAACAGAATATACGGCAGCTTCTTCACCTGTCTGTAAGCCTCAAAGTTGCTGACATCCATCTCCTTGAACAGCTTTTTGCGCTCCTCCACCTCATTCTGCAGCAGTTCGATGACACGGCTGAAATCCCGTTCATCGTTTTCCGTCAGGTACGCGCCGCAATGCGGCATGGACTTCATGGCGTTCATCGCGCCGCCCGAAAGATCCAGAATGTAGTACCACAGATCCTCCGGCGAATACTGCCGCACCAGCGAATACAGCATGGTGCGCAGGAAGGTGCTCTTACCGGAACCGGCATTGCCGCAGATCAGCATATGATGGAAGGTGTTGAGGGCGATGTCATAGGTCATGCGGCGCTGCTTCTCCGGGTCATCCGCGGGACCGATAAAGGCAGTCACATGCTCATCCAGCTCATGCGGGAAGCTGTTGAAGGCATCCTCATATTCGATCAGCTGCGGCAGCGGATCCATCCACAGGCGCTTGGGCAGGATGTTTTCTTCCTTCGCAAGGTCGGAAAGGTACTGAACGATGGCCACCAGCTGCTTTTTATCCGTCTTGGTCACATTCACCTTGGGCTTCGCGTTCAATGTCACCTGACCGGTCGCGTCCAGGAAATCGATGCTGTCATCCGTTTGGGAAACAGCTTCCTCCTGCGGCAGATAATCCGCGCCGCACCAGGCAGACTGGCCCATGGCAAAATACTCATTATGACCCACTTGCAGGTAGAAACGGCCCGTATCCTTCAGTTCGGCCGCCTCGGGGCGCTTCAGCATCTCGCGGCTGTCATTGGCGTCCTGCACCTTCAGACAGACACGGAACTTGGTATTACTCCAGATCTGGTCATTCACAACACCGGTTGGCTTCTGGGTGGCCAGAATCAGGTGAACACCCAGGCTTCGGCCGATACGCGCGGTGGAGATCAGGGCGTCCATGAATTCCGGTTCCTGCTTTTTCAGTTCGGCAAATTCGTCCGCGATCAGGAACAGATGCGGCATGGGCTCGGGCACTTTTCCGGCACGATAGAGCTTCTGATAATCATAGATGTCCATCGTACCTTCATCGTTCATACTCTTCGCTACATTGAAGACCGCCTGACGGCGCTTCAGTTCGCTGTTGATCGAAGTCATGGAACGCTGGATGGCCGCGCCGTCCAGGTTAGTGATCGTACCCACCACGTGCGGCAGATGCAGATCACGCTTGGGGTCATCAAAGGCTGTGGCCAGTCCGCCACCCTTATAGTCAATAAGGACGAAGGCCACTTCATCGGGGCTGTAGTTGACAGCCAGCGACAGAATATAGGTAATGATAAACTCAGATTTACCGGAACCGGTCGTACCGGCGATCAGGCCGTGCGGGCCCTGACGCTTCTGATGCAGATCCAGATAGAAATGCTCGCCGTCCGTGCCGACGCCGATCTCCGTCGCCAGCGATTTCATTGGGTTGCTGTTCTTCCATCTTGTCAGAGGGTTCAGGTATTCCACCTTGCCCGCGCCGAACATTTCAAGGAAGGTATAGGTCTTGGGCAGGGTAAAGGATTTACCGGCGGTCTTCAGCTTGGTCTTCATCAGATAACGAAGCCCAGCCCTGGCCTTTTCCTTGTCATAGGTCTCGGTGGTAAAATGGATATCCGCGTCTTCGTTCTGCGCCAGGTCGATCATCACGCCGTTCTTGCGTGTCATTTTTACAAGACAGGTCGTTTCCTTCAGCGCGGTGCCGAACGCGGTAATAATGGAGATGCCGGGACATGCCTTGGCGGACAGGATATCCTTGGTCAGCTCAATGCAGTCCAGCAGATCCTTATTGAAGGCAAACACCACATAGGAGGGATTGTATTTTTCCTTGCCGAGGGAGGCGATATTCTTCTCTTCAAAGCGTTCGCCGATCTTCTTTTTCAGATATTCGCCGATGGCGCAGGCCCCGGCCTTATTGCTGCCGATGAAGCGGAATTCCCGCAGATCATCCCAGAAATGCGGCACATAATGAAGCTGCGCCATCTCATCGGCGATATAGGAATAATCCGCCTCATCGCCCAGAATGATGATCTTGGTTTCATCATAGCTGTGCGAGAAGCACAGATGCAGGATCATATTCAGGCAGACGCGCTGGGTGTACATGGGGGTGCCCACCATGCCGGTGATGAAATGCTGCTTCAGGGACAGCATGACCGGCGCCTTGCGCAGGCTGTAATCTCGCCCGGCCACCTCGCGCATTTCCTCGTTCAGCATGTCGGTTTCCAGTTCAAAATCCTCTTTGGGATATTCGATCTCCGCCTTCATCCTGATGGTACCGGAGCCGATCCTGAGGTCAAGGAAATCCTCATCCACATAACGGCGTTCCCACAGCCGTTCCAGACGGGCGGGATCCCCCGTGATATCCACCACTGCCTCCAGCGGCGGATAGATCTCATTCAGCGTCTTTTCTTCAAAATCACGCTCGTTATACAGTTCTTCTTCTTTCTTAGTCAGATACTCCCGATAAAGGATCAGACGTTTTTCGTCATACTCCTTCTTTTCCTTTTCGCTGTAACCCTGATTAACCATCGGCATCAGCATGGATGACAACGCCATGGTCACATTGCCGCTCATCAGTGCGCGGCTACCGGTCATCATCGTGTTGCCCACACGTAGCATCAGCGGCATTTTCCCCGCGCCCGAGGAAGACGGCGGACCGCTGATCTCGATCTTTTTTTCCTCCAGCTTGCTCTTGCGCCTCGGCAGACGGTCAAACAGGCCTTCCTCTTCATCATCGGTTTTGATCGGCGCGTAATCCACATCCAGCTCGGAAGAAACAACACTGATCTGATCATTGGAGATCCACACCGTGCCGCCGGTCTTGTTGATGCTGATGAATCCGGCGCCGATAATGACGCGCAGACCCAGAATATAGATCACATCACCCGGCATGACCGCCGCTTCGCGGATATAGGTGCCGTTCAGATAAGTGCCGTTTGTGCTGTCCTCATCGCGGATATACAGCACACCATCCTTATGCAGCAGGCGCGCGTGATTGCGGCTGACATAATGATTTTCATAAACGATGGTATTGCCGCTGTCACGGCCGATGGTGATATCACACATTTCGGGAAGGGTATAGTGAACAAACTTGGCTTCCTGTTCCTTTTCCTCTTCCGTATATACGATATAACGCTGATCACCGTAGGTGACACCGATCAGATATTCACTGTCCAGCGGGATCTGCTCACCAATGTCCGTCTCATCCTTGTAGAGACGCACACCTTTTCCGGCCTTCAGCACCCACGCGCCGTTTTCGACCACGATGCTCACCGGCACGGAGCAGTTTTTGCCGTTCGTAGCGGCAAAGCGATACTTGCCCTCCCGTTTGGCGGGCAGGGATACGCTGTACATCATACCGCGAATGCCCAGCAGATCCGCGCGCATCGCGCCGGTCACACCGGCATGGGTCTCATTTTCCATAGGGATTCCTCCGATCGGTCTTTGATGATTCAGGGATTGCTTAGTTTATGTATTGTTATCGTTTATTTTGTGATGACCCTTGATCCGTCTTTTTGAATTTCCCTTTCTCCTTCCCCATACCACCACCATTGGCGACGACACAAGGAGCACGGAACCTTTCAGCCATTGATTCGCGGCTTCGCCGCGGAATACGAGACATTGATGGCTGTGGGCGCATTCGATTAAGGATTCAAGGGATCAGATTCAGATCAATATACAAAGCGGGGCGAACGGCACCAAGATTGCGAACCACATCGCTGCCAATGGTATTGACAGCACCATTGTAATTCACACAGGCGGCATAATTACCATAGATGCCGGGCGAGCGAAGCCACCACCAGCAGTTCCCATTGCTCGCCTTGTAGGCGTTTTGCGCCACTGCATAGGCCGTCGGTATGCACTTACGGTCAGTATAATTCCTGACGTATTTGTTAATCTCAGTGATGCTCAGCATGAACACCTTATCCTGAGTGGCATTGCCGGGAGCAGTTCTGTAATCCGGATTCTTATCCGCGCTCACTGTCACTGTGGGGATCATCTTCCGCTCTTCCGCACTGAATGCCGCTTTGATGAATTCGTTATTCAGCCACGCACGAAGGGAACTCTTTTCCCATGTGATATCTGTCTCCGCTGTGTGATACTGCTTGCAATCCAGCGCGTATTTGCTGATTAACAGTGCGCGGTTCGTGTTCTTGTCTACATACAGCACCAGCCATTCAACCGGTTCCTTGCCGTTAGCGGTGTTGTTATCCTGTTCATAAACACCAAAAATAAAGATATCACCTTTCTCTATCCTCGGCAGAACTTTGCCTTCTGTTTTTCCGCATATTTTGCAAGTCTTCGGCGTTTCATAAGTAGCATTTTTCCATTGATGGTCGATTGCCGGTATACTGCTGCCGGACTCAATTTTCTTATTGCATCCTTTGCAGTATTTGTCACCGGTGGAACCGGCTGCCGTGCAGGTCGCGGCCTTCTGATTGCGGATCTCTGTCCCGCCGGTGTGATTAGTGCTGTCCTTGGCGATCGTCACGGTTTCCGTTTTACCGCATACCATGCATGTGCGCAGCTTTTCACCTGTCGTATTACAGGTTGCCGCTTTGGTGATCTTTTCTTCCCATGTATGCGCATTGCCGCACTTGCCGGGCTCATAACCCAGTTTTCTGATAATGTAGCTGATGCTGATTTCCGCGTCCGCGTAAGAACGGCACTGCATGAAATACGCGTACGCTTCCTCCAGCTTTCCGGCGTTCATCAGTTCAGTGGCTTTCTGATAAACAGAAGCATAGAGCGATTCTGTCATTCTCATGCGCCGCTCCATCGCGTCAAAGAAAGAAATGCACTTGGCATAACACGCGATCGCGGTATCATTGTCACCCTGACTTTCAGCCATGCGCCCGTTATAGTAATTCTGCAATTCCTCAGGCGCTGCGATAGCAGAAGTGCATTCGTCCTTTGTGTATTTGACAAACTTTTCATTCAGGCACAGGCTTTCAAGATACATTTCCGTATGCCAGTCACTGAAATCATTCTCTTCGATCTTCAGCAGTACAAAAGCATAATAGCTCAGTTCCTTGCTGAAATTGTAATTACCCAGTTCCTCCAGATCGGCCAGGATCGCGTTCAGCCGCGCCACGCCGTCCCGGCTCTCTTCCGGGCTTTCCAGATAGCTCTCCAGCTCCTCCAGCGCGGTGCTGTACATGTTTTCCTTTTCCGTGCTGGTCAGGGCCAATGCATTGCCCAAAAGAATGATGCTCATCACAAGCACCAGCAGAACAGAACCCATTACCTTCAACTGTTTCATAACTCCTCCGGAAAGATATCATTTTTCACTGCTTGCACAGGGCAAGGCAGGGCTTGACAGAACAAGGGGGATCGGCACCAATACTTCACAGAATTCAAGGAAGCAGATCAAGATCGATCCACATAGCGGGGCGGACAGCCATATCTGAAAAATGCACATTATCGCCGCCGTTATAGACATAGCCGGATTTGCTGACACCGGCAGCCTTATAAAGTGTTTCGCCGGGCGTGCGAAGCCACCACCAGCAGTTACCATCCTCCGTATAGACTTTATTGGCTACAGCATAGTCCGTCGGCGCGCACATACGAGCATCATCATTCACAAAAAACTGATTGACTTGTTTAATGCTAAGTGCGAACACCCTATCCATCGTTATTCTGCCGGGTGCGGTGCTGTAATCAGGATTTTCATCCGCACTCACAAGCGCCATGGGGATTGCCGCCTGTTCTTCTGTGCTGAACGCCGCGCTGATAAACTCATTATTCAGCCACGCGCGAAGAGAACACTTCTCCCATGTGATATCCGTGTATGTTGTGTTATATTGCTTGCAATCCAACGCGTATTTGCTGATCACCAGCACCCGCTTTGTTTTCTCATCTACATCCAGCACCAGCCATTCGATCGGTTCCTTGCCGTTGGCGGTATTGTTATCCTGTTCATACGCGCCGAAGATGATATAATCCCCCGCCACAGTACGATGCAGCGGTTCACCTTCCGTTTTTCCGCATACGCTGCAGGTCTTCGGGGCTTCATATGTAGCTTCCAGCCATGTATGCGCTTTGCCGCACTTGCTGGGGTCATAGCCCAGCAAATCAGCGATATAACTCATACAAAATTCCGCGTCTTTGTACTGACGGCAAGTTTTATAAAGTACATAAGCCTCTTCATACGCGCCGCGCTGCATCAACGCACTCGCCTGATTGTACGCGTTAGCATACTGATTTTCCATCAAATCCGTCTGCCGGATCATGGCATCAGAGAATGTGAGACACCCGTCATAGTTTTCGATCGCCGCGGCATAATCCCCGGTTGCCTCTGCCTTCCGTCCATTTACGTAAGCAGATAAAGCATCAGCGCTGCGAAGGGCAGTGCCCTTATTACTCTTTAAATAATCAGTAAATCTTTCGCTCTTGCGCAGCTGCTCAAGATACATGGCTATATGCCATTCTTCAAAATCACATTCTTCGATCTTCAGCAAGATAAAGGCATAGCAATACAGTTCACGGCTAAGAAGATAATTGCCCAGTTCATCAAAATCAGCCATAATGGCATTCAATTGCACCACCGCGTCCCGTTCATCTTCCGGGCTTTCCAGATAACTCTCCAGTTCCTCCAGCGCGGTGTTGTACTTGTTTTCCTTTTCCGTGCTGGTCAGGGCTATTGCATTGCTCAAAAGACCGATGCTCATCACAAGCACCAGCAGAACAGAACCCATTACCTTCAACCGTTTCATAACTCCTCCGGAAAGATATCATTTTTCACTGCTTGCATAGGGCGACCCGTGCCCCCATGGAACAAGGCACTTGCGCGTACTTTGGAATAAATGGCTCAAACTTGCCTTTTTCAACCATGGTTTCACCCTGCCCCCTGCAAGGGCCGCCTCTGCGGAGGCGGTAGATTATCGGTCGCTTCGCTCCCTCAGAGCAAAAGATTTCGTTCGCTTCGCTCTCTTTTATTAAGGGATGATAGAGTCCAAATTAAGCCAGAATGCTGGCCGCACCACGTCGAGAGTGTTGCTCACGTCGCTGAGGTGGAGCCTGCCGTCGCTTATGACCTCGGAAGCGCAGTAACCGTAGCAGCCGGGCGAACGCAGCCACCACCAGCAACACCCCGTACCATTCAACATGTAGTTGCTATCGCTGCCTTCATACGGATAAGCCCCCTGCGCAACCGCATACTTTGTCGGCACCGCCTTCATTTTGTCCGTTCCATTGTAATAGAAGTCGGCCAGCGTGCTGTATCCACCATATGCCATCGCTTCCTCAAGGCTCAGCAGGAACACTTTATCCTGTGTATCCGCTCCGCCGCTGACATTATCGTAACTCCAGCCCTTCTTTTTCTCGAAGGCGGCCCATTCATCATTATTGCCGGTCTTGACGGTCGTGGTCGCGATTGCCTTCTGCTCTTCCGCCGTGAACGCTTCGTTCAGGAAGGTGCTGTTCAGCCAACTGCGGATCTCACTCTTATCCCATCCCTGATACACGCTCACATCAAACCGGTGCGCGTCCAATCCATACCGGCTGATCACCAGCGCGCGGTTCGCCTCATTATCCACATCCAGCACGATCCACTCGATCGGTTCCTTACCATTGGCGGTATTGTTGTCCTGCTCATACGCGCCGAAGGTGATATAATCCCCCGCCACAGTACGATGCAGCGGTTCACCTTCTGTTTTCCCACATACGCTGCAGGTCTTCGGGGCTTCATATGTAGCTTCCAGCCATGTATGTGTGCTGCCGCACATGCCGGGATCATAACCCAGTTGCTTAATGATGAAGCTGATGCAGCCTTCCGCGTCCTTATAAGGGCGGCACTGCGCAAAATACGCGTAGGCCTCCTCATATTTGCCCTGCCCCATCAGTTTTTCACCCTGCTTGTAAGCAGCGGCAAAGGAGCCCTCCATCAGATTCTCCTGGCGTTTGGCTGCGTCAAAGAAAGAAAGGCACTTTTTATACTCACTGATCGCGGTCGCAAGGTCTGCTTCATGTTCCGCCTTCCGGGCGTTATAATAAGCCTCCAGCGCTGCCGGCGCCGCCAGGGCGATATCATCATTATCATTCAAATATTTGATCAGCTTGTCATTTGAATTCAGCTGATCCAGATACATAACCGTGTGCCAGTCAGCGTAATCCTCTTCCTCAGCCTTCAGCAGAATGAAGGCATAGCAGTACAGCTCATGGCTGAAGGAGTAATTGCCCAGTTCATCAAAATCCGCCATGATGCCCTTCAGGTGCTGCGCGGCATCCACGCCCATGAGCGTATTGTCCAGGTAAGCCTCCAGCTCCTCAAGCGCCATGGCATACTGGTTTTCTTTTTCACGTGTGGTCAGGGCCGCCGCGCTGCCCAGCACGCCTACGCACAGCAGCACGACCAGAATGAATGACACCCATTTTTCCTTCACGTTCATGATAACCTGTCTCCTCATTTATTTTCACGCTCATATTCTTACTGTCTCATGGTACAGCATCGACTGCGCAAAGAACGGGATACTGTCTTCCGTTTTTTTATGATCCATTTCAAAAATAACTGATTTATAATATTGCATTTTCAATAATAGCACAATATATTCAAAAACACAATTTACGAACCGCGGAAAAACATTAAAGATTGATGAATTTCCGGCATTTTTTCAGCAGAAACCGTTGAAGCACCCACCCATCGCCCTCCTTCGTCTCTCCCCTGTCTCATTCCGAAAAAATAATTCTCAGTGTTTCACTTTTGTTATACTGCCGGTGCTACAATGCACGCGTTCCCAGAACAACGAAAACTTAACGGAGGAAACAACGATGAAAAAATTATTTTGCCTGATGATCGCCGCGCTGATGCTGCTGACATTTGCCTGTGCCGAAGGTACAGACGCGCGGGAGATCCTGAATCCCGAGGGTTATACCCTAATCAATGTATGCGATTTCTGGTATGAGGAAGGCACCGATGCCCCCATCGTACAGGGCTCTTTTGGCGATTACATTGCCGAGACCGATGTGTACGAAGGGTTTGCCATGGATGATGCCTATCCGTTGGTGGTGGCGGCCGATGCCGTGATCGCCCTGCCTGATAAGGACGGCAATGTCACCCCCGCGACCATTGAGGAGCTGGATGCCTTTGTGGCCGCGCTCCGCGACGCGAATGAGCCCGTTTCCTTCTACTGCAGCATTGAGCTCAACGAAAAAGGCGAAGTGACCAAGCTCATTTACTGCATTCCCGGTGAGCCCACCGGCGAAGCCCCTGTACTCAGCCCCGCGTTCTACAATCCGAACGGCTACACCCTGCTGCGCGTGGATGACGCCTATCAGTGCGATGATGAGGATTATGTGGTGCTCGGCGCCTTCGGCGAATATGATTACAGCGATGAGCTCGAGCCCACCTCGGAAGGCTTTGAGGAGCCTGCCATGCTCATCGTGCTGGCGCCCGATGCCGTGATCGAGATGTCCCCCGATCTGGATACAGCGGACAATGTGCCCATGACCGTCGAACAGTTCGCGGAACTGGTAAAAGAGATGCTGACCAAATACGACGGCTTCTGCTCCTTCTACTGCAACTTTGAAATGAACGAGGAAGGCGTGCTGACCAAACTGGTGTACACCTATCTGCCCTACTGATCCCCTGACGGATCCGTCACTCCGTTCGGTGCCTGAGGACGCGGAAAACAGCCTTTCCGGCATCCTCAAACGCCTTCATGCCAACTGTCTGACTGAATTTTACCCGTCACAGACCGCCGATGCTGCAGTTTTGCCGCGTTTTCTGTGATAGAACCCTGCCGAACGCATGATTGACCCTGCGCCGCAGAGGGCGCGTCTGTTCATCCAGACCCAATCACAAAAAGGAGCCTGCTTTATGGAAAACACCGCTCAGCCTTCCCTCGCGAAACGCGTTCTGCTCACGCTGGCGTATCTGGGGATCACCTTCTCGCTGATGTTCGCCGGTGAACTGATCGGCAGCACGGTCATGCTTCCGCTGACCCGATCCCAAAATAAGGTGCTTGTATTCCTTGGGCAGTACGCCTCCTTCATCGGCTACTGGATCGTGTTTATCGGCTTCGCGTTCATCTTCAAAGTCCAGCGGCCGTTCTTATACGGCCTCAGCCGCAGAGAAAAGGGCAACAGGGTGCACACCGCCCTGCTGATCGGCCTGCCCCTCGGCATCGGCCTCAATCTGCTGGCGGGCGTGACCGCCCTCCTGCACAAGGATATTTCCCTCAGTTATGCCGGGTTTGATCCGTGGATGCTCCTCGTCTTCATCCTGGCGGTATTCATTCAGAGCAGCGCCGAGGAGCTCATCACCCGCGGGTTCATCTTTGAGAACGTGAAGCGGTATTTCCCGAACACCCCCATCGTTCCCATTCTGGTCAACTCCATGTTCTTCATGGTGCTCCATCTGGCGAATGACGGCATCTCCTTCCTGCCCCTGCTGAATCTGCTGCTGGTCGGTATCCTGTATTCGCTGCTGGTCTGGTATTTCCACAGCATCTGGGCAGCCATGATCGCGCACATGTCGTGGAACTTCTGCCAGAACATCCTGCTGGGCCTGCCCAACAGCGGCATCGCCAGCGCGTTCTCGGTATTCACCTATGACGCTTCCGCGGCCTCAAACAGTTTTGCTTACGATACCGCCTTCGGCATTGAGGGTTCCCTCCTGTGCAGCGCGCTGCTGGCCGCCGCCTGCGTGCTCCTGTGGCTGATCGGCCGCAGGCGTCAGGCAAAGAACGCCTGAACCGGAACGAAAACAACGCACCGTAACCAATGATCACTCCCCGATAAAAAAGGGCCACCCAAACCGTTGATGGCTCTGTAAAAAGGATTGATGCTATGAACAAACAGAATATCGCCCGCATCATAGCAGATCCGACCGCACTGGCCGAACTGCAGGAATGCGCCACCGTCAATGAGCTGGTGGCCCGACTGAACGGAGCCGGCGCGGAGTGCACCCGTGAGGAGGGGCTTCGCTTCCTCCGCACATGGGAACGCATGGCCGCCGCCCGGGAATCCCTTGATGATGAAGTGCTGAGCAATATTGCCGGCGGCAGAGGCATCACGGGCCGGATCCGTTCCATGTTCAGCCGCGATACCGCCAAACACAGGTTCTCATCCAAAGACGAGCCGGATCCGCTGACCATTCAGATGATCCTCGATCATATGAACTGCTGATCCGTCTCCCCAAAACTGAAAAGCCTGAGAATGAAGGACATTCCCTTCACCCTCAGGCTTTTTGTTATTTTTCAGGATCCGCCGCGCCGTTTTGCAGGGCGGTCATCATCCCGGCCGGTATATGCACCGTGGCGGTGGTGCCGCTGCCCGGCGTGCTCCGGATCTCCAGCGTGCCGCCGCACATCAGTTCCAGCCTTGTGCACACATTTTTCAGCCCCACATGCTCGCGGCTCGGGTCCGGCGGCTGCGCGGTGTCAAATCCGCATCCGTTATCGGTCACGATCACGCGGTACTCCCGGCTGTCGGTCTCGGTGCGGAGGATCAGCCGGCCCGGTGTCTGAATGCCGCGCAGGCCATGGCGCACCGCGTTTTCCACCAGCGGCTGCACCGTCAGCGGCGGCACGGGGAAATCCACGGGGGCAAGCTCCTTGATCACCGTGATACTGTCGCGGAAACGGGTATTCTCCATATACAGGTAGTTGTCGATCAGCTCCATTTCCTTTGAAAGCGGGATCAGGCTGGTCTTGAGGATGGAATGCATACTGTCCTGCAGATAACCGCTGAAATGGTTCAGGGCATCCACCGCCTTCTCCGGATCCCTGCGGATCATGCCGCGGATGGCCGCCAGAGAATTATTGATGAAGTGCGGACGGATCTGCATCAGAAGCAGCGAAAGCTGCATGTTTTCGATGGTATCCGCGCTGTGAGACATGTAACTGAGCAGAAAATACAGGATCGTACCGATGGCAATGGTCTGATTGAGCAGCGGCGTGGGATAGACCACACCCTGCATTTCCATCACAGCCGCCAGAAAACAGACCGCGGTCATGATCAGGATGGTGACCGCCTTCCGCCGGCTGCGGCGCCGCACATTCCGGATGGCGTTATAGGCCAGCAGGATCATATACAGCACGCTGACAACGATCACGACAAAGAACAGCGGTCCGCGGGTATAATCATTCTGCCCGTCGATCTCAAACGCGAGCGGAGAAAAGAACGCGGTGCAGAAAACCAGCGTATTGATCCCCGCGGGAAGGCACAGCAGCATTAACTTTTTCTTATTCTGACGGATGCCGGAGACGGATTCCAGCAGCAGCGCCAGCAGACACATGGGCCGCAGACAGAACCCCAGCACTGAGCAGATCAGACGCCAGACCGACCGGACGGTCAGCAGCGACAGCGTGTAATCAAACACATCCACAAGAATGAGCGTCACCATCATCAGGCAGAGGATGAGCACCGTCCGCTTGTTGGACCCCTCCACGCGTTTATCAAAGCAGATGATGCCCAGCAGCACCGGCATCAGCACGAGCAGCGGAAAATAATACCGCAGCAGCCGGTCGGCAACAAGGCTCCAGTCAAGTGTTTCCATACGTGAAACATCCTTTCGGCATCAGTCATCCTGTGTATCCAGCAGCGTGGCCAGCGTCACATCCGCCCACGAATACTGGGACATGTATTCCTGCCGGAAGGCGCGTTTGGCGGTCTCATCCCCTGCCAGATAATCATAATAGTCGCACTTGACTTTCGTCACATCAATGCCGTAGCTGTTCTTCTCGTGGAAGAACACATGCTCCTGCCCGATCTGCGAAAGCACCGTGCGGATCTCCGAGGCCAGCACGCGGATATAGGCCGCCTTTTCCTCGGTGTCCTCATCCTCCTCCCAGAAGACGAAGCGCAGATCACCGGTGGTCACTCTTGCCCCCTGACGGTCGATCAGATAAGCCAGAAACTCCTTGCACTTCCTGCGTTTGAAATGCAGCGGCTTCCCCTGATAGGTGACATCAAAAATGCCGAAGCAATGAAAACGCAGCAGATCCTTCTCCTCCGCCGGAGCATTGGGATCATAAGGATCGCGCAGCTTATTCAGGCACATTTGCAGTTTCTGCGGCTGCACCGGCTTTACCAGAAAGCCGCTGGCCCGCGTGTTCCAGGCGTCCAGGCTGTAATCCGGATACCCGGTCACAAAAATGATATTCCGCGAAAGCTTTCTTTCCTCCAGCACCTTCGCGAGCTCCAGCCCGTTCATGCCGGGCATATCCACATCCAGAAAAGCCACATAGATTGGTTCCTTTTCCGCGATCGCGAGCGCTTCCTTCGCGTTATTGGCCGTCAGCAGATTGCTGCCCTCCGGCAGAATACGCTCCAGTTCGTAGGCAAGATCCTCGCAGATATAGGGTTCATCATCAACGATCAGGTAATTCAGCACCGCTTCAACCTCCATTCAACAAAAACCGGGATGGACGGCAAAACATATTGATTTTATTATACTTGATTTTTGATGCATCGCAAGCCCCAATCTCATTCCCGGCCTTTCCCGCGTCTTCAGCCGTTCGCAATCAGAAAAAAGTATTCAGGTACGCGCGCAGTGTTGCAGTTCTGTAACGATCCCCTGCTATAATAACACCCGTAGAAGCGAACCGCCTCGGATCATTCCCGCGCGTCCGCGTCTGATATTACGATCCCGGATCCATGATCCTGAAAGAGAGGAATCCCCATGAAATTAAAAACCATCCTGACCGCCCTGCTCACCGCGGTGCTGCTCGTGGTCATGACTGTCCTTCCCGGCATTGCCGAAGGCAATACCGAGGCTGCTCCTGTGCAGGTCGGCAATGTGTCCGTAACCGCTCACCCGGCCAATGACCGTTACCTCTGCCTTTCCTTTGATTTTACGGCAAATGGCGCGGAATACACCGCCTTTGTCACCGGCATTCGCGGCACCACTTCCAATGACTGGGCTGAAAAGCTGGCGCAGGCCATCGCGGAGCGCTTCGCGCAGGGGAAGACCTTCCGCGTCGCGACCCGTGCCACCGGCAGGGCGGATGAATATGTGGAGAGCGCCATCGATTTGATGGACGCCGAAAAGCAGAACCGCTTCGCGCCGCCCGAATGGCAGTCCGGTGAGGTTCCCGCCTTCAAGAGCGATACCGAGCTTTGCTGGGCCGCCTCCGCCTCCAACGCGCTGGAGCTTTCCGGCTGGGCCCGCGCGCTCACCGAAATGAATCCCGGTGTGGTCGAATTCAACAATGAGGACGATGTATTCGCCTACTTCGCCGATAACTTCACCGATGCCGGTTCTCTGGCCATCGAAGGTGAAAAGTGGCTCCTGAACGGCACCGTCAAGGATGAAGCTGTCGACCGCGAGACCGGCAAGGTACAGTTCGGCGCGGCCCACTGGCTGGGCGCCCAGCTGTATAAAGCGCAGAGCGGCGGTCTGGCCAAGGACTACTGCGCCGCGGCCGTGACCAGCATGGATTATGACACCTCCTCCGAGGGCGCGGCCCATTATGCCACCCTGACCGGCCTGGCACAGGCTGCCGACGCGCTGGAAAAGGGCTTCGGCGTTTCTCTGGGCGTTGAATTCGTCGGCAGCATGGGCGGCCACGATGTGTGCCTGACCGGTACCATCCGCGAAAAGACCGCGGAGGGCGCGGGAAAGGTCATGGCTGTTTTCCTTGCCGATTCCGATAACGACGCCGCGGACTATGACTATGCCGATCAGGAAGCCGCGCAGAAGGCCGGCCCCCGCGGCGAACGCGTGAACAGTTTTGAAATGTATCCGGTCACGACCAGGATCTACGGCGACAACATGAACGGCGTGAAGGTCGTGGGTTTCTGGATGCATCCCGAGACCGACACCGCCATCACCGACATCATGACCATCAGGCCCTTCTCCGCCGATCTGCCCAAGGAGACCGTCGGCACGAAGGATGTCTACGCTTCTCCGGATCTGGTGCCCACCGAGATCGTTGTGGGTGAAAACTGCTGCCGTTATGATCAGGCCGGAACCGGTGACGCGGTCCTGCTCCGCGCGAGCATCAGCAACCAGAGCTATGTCCGCGTGACCGACGCAGCCTCCGCTACAATGACCATCCGCTATCACATTTACCGTGACGGCGCGGAAGTTGATACCGTTGACCGGGATGTTGAGTTTACCGGCGAGCGCCTGCTTCCCATGAGCTCCGGGCGTGACGGCACCGAGATCACCTACACCTTCGCGGAGCCCGGTGTCTACGACATTGCTGTCGAGATCATGAGCATCCGGGACGCCAACGGCGAGATCCGTGAAGCCTATGTGCAGAATAACTTCCTGAAATACGCCAAGGTAACGGTGACACAGCCCTGATGAACGGCTGAAGAGTCTGTTCGCCCGATGGGCGTCCTCGGACACCGGCGCGTAAAACTGAACCCAACTTTACGGCTGTGAATGAACTGAATGGTTCGTTCACAGCCTTCTTTTTATGCTTGACAGATACCGTATGGGGGTATATGATATCTTCGTTCCGATACCCGACAGGGGTATATGAAAAGGAGAGGTTTTTATGGAAGAACAGCTTACCTGCTGCCATGATACAGAAGAACAGGCCGTTTCCTGCCCGCGTTGCCGGGTGAAGCACCGCGCTCCCGAGGAAACAAAAGCCCTGCTCAACCGGCTCTCGCGCATCGAGGGCCAGCTGCGCGGCATTCGGGGCATGGTGGAAAAAGAAGCCTATTGCCCAGATATCCTCACCCAGGCCGCGGCTGTTTCCGCCGCCGTCAATGCCTTCAGCCGCGAGCTGCTCGGCAGCCATATCCGCACCTGCGTGGTGCAGGGCGTGCGCGAAGGCAATGAGGATACGATCGATGAACTGCTCAGTGTTCTTCAGCGTTTTATGAAATGAGGTCATTCCTATGAGACAATTCAATGTGACCGGCATGAGCTGCGCCGCCTGTCAGGCCCGCGTGGAAAAGGCCGTGAGCAAGGTGGAGGGTGTTACCTCCTGCTCCGTCTCCCTGCTGACGAACGCCATGGGCGTGGAAGGCACAGCCACGGACGCGGCCATCATCAAGGCCGTGACGGACGCGGGCTACGGCGCTTCGGTCAAGGGCGCCGCCGCTCCGCAGAGTGATCCCGGGGAGGCGCTTACAGACCGCGAAACGCCCGTGCTGCGGCGCAGACTCATCTTCTCCCTGATCTTTCTGGCGGTGCTGATGTATGTCAGCATGGGCCACATGATGTGGGGCTGGCCGCTTCCGGCCTTCTTCCATGACAATCATGTGGCCATGGGCCTTGTGCAGCTGCTGCTGACTGTTGCCGTCATGATCATCAACAAAAAGTTCTTCGTCAGCGGTCTTACCGGCCTTTTGCACGGCGCGCCCAATATGGACACGCTGGTCGCGCTGGGCAGCGGCGCATCCTTCCTCTACAGCGTGGCCGCGCTGTTCGCCATGACAGACGCGCAGGTACACGGCGGCACGGCAGCCGCGATGCCGTGGATGGATCAGTTCTATTTCGAGTCCGCCGCCACCATCCTCACCCTGATCACGGTGGGAAAGATGCTGGAAGCGCGCAGCAAGGGCAAAACGACCGATGCCCTGAAATCGCTGATGCGCCTGACCCCCAGGACTGCCGTCATCCTGCAGAACGGAGTTGAGACCGAGGTACCCGTTGAACAGGTGCAGACGGGCGATATCTTCGTCGTGCGCCCCGGCGAGCAGATCCCTGTGGACGGCGAGGTGCTCGAGGGCATGTCAGCGGTGAATGAATCCGCGCTGACCGGCGAATCCATCCCCGCGGACAAAGCCGCGGGCGATCATGTGTCCGCCGCCACGCTGAACCAGAGCGGCTATCTCCGGTGCCGCGCCACCCGTGTAGGGCAGGATACAACGCTCAGTCAGATCATCCGCATGGTGTCCGATGCCGCCGCGACCAAAGCCCCCATCGCCAAGGTGGCGGACAAGGTGAGCGGCGTCTTCGTGCCCGCGGTCATCATCATCGCGGCGCTCACCTTCATCATCTGGATACTCGTGGGCCAGACCTTCGTATACGCCCTCACCAAGGCCATCTCCGTGCTGGTCATCAGCTGCCCCTGCGCGCTGGGGCTGGCCACACCGGTCGCGATCATGGTGGGCAACGGCATGGGCGCGAAGAACGGCATTCTGTTCAAGACCGCCGCGTCTCTCGAGGCCACCGGCAAGGTGAGCACCGTGGCGCTGGATAAGACCGGCACCATCACCACCGGCCAGCCTGTGGTGACCGATATCATCCCGGCAACCGGTGTGACGGAAGCCCGGCTGATGCGCACCGCCCGCGCGCTGGAAGCCTTCAGCGAGCATCCGTTGGCGCGCGCCATTGTGAAGAAATGCGAAGAGCGCGGCGACGCGCCTTATCCGCTGACGGATTTCGAGGCGCTGCCCGGCAACGGTGTTACCGCCCTGTACGGGGAACGCGTGTACGGCGGCAGTATGAAATTCATCGCGTCCCATGTGACCATCGGCGCGGAAATGTCTGAAAAGGCCGATACCCTTGCCAATCAGGGCAAGACCCCTCTGTTCTTTACGCACGGCAGTCAGCTGCTCGGCATGATCGCTGTGGCCGATGCCATCAAGCCGGACAGCGCCGAGGCGATCCGTCAGCTGCGCGGCATGGGTGTCCGGGTGGTGATGATCACCGGCGATAATGAACGCACGGCGCGCGCCGTGGGCGAGCAGGCCGGTGTGGATCAGGTATTTGCCGGCGTGCTGCCGGACGGCAAGGAACAGGTGGTTCGCGGCCTGCAGCAGCAGGGACAGGTGGCCATGGTGGGCGACGGCATCAATGACGCGCCCGCCCTCACCCGCGCGGATATCGGCATCGCCATCGGCGCGGGCACCGATGTGGCCATTGACGCCGCCGATGTCGTGCTGATGAACAGCAGTCTGCTGGATGTCGCCGCCGCCATCCGTCTCAGCCGCGCCACGCTGCGCAATATCCATCAAAACCTTTTCTGGGCGTTCTTCTACAATGTGATCGGCATTCCGCTGGCTGCCGGTGCGTTTATCCACTGGACGGGCTGGCAGCTCAGCCCCATGTTCGGCGCAGCCGCCATGAGCCTTTCCAGCTTCTGCGTTGTGACCAATGCGCTGCGCCTGAATTGGTGCAGGCTCTATGATTCCCGGCACGATAAGCCGAAAAAACACAGAAAGGAGAAAAAATCCATGACTCGTACCATGCACATTGAGGGCATGATGTGCGGCCATTGCGAGGCCCGGGTGAAAAAGACCCTGGAGGCTCTGCCCCAGGTGGAGACCGCTGTTGTCAGCCACACCGAGGGCACCGCCGTCGTCGAGCTGACCGCCGACGTCGCCTGCTGCGAGCTGAAAAACGCAGTCGAGGCCGAGGGCTACACCGTGATCTCCGTCGAATGAGCGTGAAATGAGACCCGGGGAGCTTCTCCCCGGGCCTCGTGCGGAGTGAAAAATCGTATTTACCGTTTGATAAGCGGGAAATTTATGTTAAAATATCCGAAATGACTGCCGAATGGAGAGATATGAATGCCGAGAAATAAAGTTGCCATAGTGACCGGCGGAACGAGCGGCATAGGCTACGCCATCGCAAAGCTCTTCGTCGATACCGGGACGACCGTCGTCGTCGCGTCCTCGCGTCAGGACGCCGTGGACGAGACGAAGGCCGCCCTCGGGTGCGACGGCTTCGCCGCCGACCTCAGCCGCACGGAGGACTGCCGTGCCCTCGTCGACTACACGCTCGAAAAGCACGGCCGCGTCGACATCCTCGTGAACAACGCGGGCATCCAGCACGTCTGCCCGGTCGACGAGTTCCCCGAGGACAAGTGGAAGTTCATGATAGACCTCATGCTGACCGCGCCCTTCCTGCTGACGAAGTACTGCTGGCCCTCCATGAAGGAGCATCACTGGGGCCGCATCATCAACATCGGTTCGATTCAGGGGCTTGTCGCTTCCGCGTATAAATCCTGCTATGTTTCTGCAAAGCACGGTCTGAACGGTCTTACGATGGCAACAGCATTGGAAGGCGGAAAATACGGTATCACGGTCAACAGCA
>CALCTW010000010.1 GCA_937907055.1 uncultured Clostridia bacterium
CCCAGCCGATGGCCTGCTTGTGGTCGCCCGCCCAAGAGGAGAGGGTGGCATAGTCGAAGTTGTTGTTCTTGACGAAGGGGATGGTGGTCTTGGTGCTCTTGACGACATCCTCGCTGGTCCAGTTAGAACCGTCGACAAGTTTCTCGGAATGAACATTGAGATCGCTTGAGCTGCTTACCACTACAGAATCACCGGCAACGTCCTCGCGGACTACGATCTTGTTGCTGAAACATACGGTAAGGCCGATGATGAATCCGAGCGCAATCTGTCCTATCAGCTTGCCTCTTTCGCTCATGCCTTCCTTGTTGTGCTTGAAGACCTTGATGTAGTCGTCAGCGAAACCGATCGCTCCGCACCACAGGGTGGTAAGAAGAAGGAGCTGCACATAGATGTTGCTGAGGTCGCATACAAGCAGCACTCCGGAGAGGATTCCGAGAATGATGAGTACGCCACCCATGGTAGGGGTGCCCTTCTTCTGCATCTGTCCTTCCAGTCCGAGATCTCTGATCTCCTCGCCGATCTGCTTCCTCTGGAGCAGGGCGATGATCTTCTTTCCGGAAAAGAAAACGAACAGCATGCTTATGACACTGGCGAGCATAGCCCTGAAGGACAGGTAGTTCATCAGGCCTGCTCCGGGGATGTCAAGATGTTCAAGCGCTTTGAAAAGATGATATATCATGTCTTATGCGATGCTTTCAAATACTTCTTTCACTACTTCTCTCTCATCGAAATGTCTCTTCTCCTTTCCGATGATCTGGTATGTCTCGTGGCCCTTGCCGGCGAGGAGGATGATATCGCCCGGTTGATGGTGGTCGATGGCGTAGCGGATGGCCAGGCGGATCTCCTTATCATCCAGCGGGAAGGCGGAAAAATTCATCATCATCACTTCCAGCTGGTTGGTGCGGTAGGTCACGTTCAGCGAACTGTTACCGCCGCGGTACTGGGCCGCTGTCGCGCTTCTGGTAATGATCGAATCCACGCGCTTGTACTCATATTCCGTCAGCAGATCCTTGTTTTCGTCAAAGAAAGCAAAGTTCAGTTCCTTGTATCCTGCCGTACCGTTATGCCAGTCTGTGAAGGCGTTCAGCAGCAGCTGGATCTCCGGGTCAAAGGCAATTACCCTATAGGGGCCGGTCCCCACCGGGTTGTCCGCCTGCACCTCATCCGCCTTCAGCACCGGAAAGGTCATGGCGTACAGCAGGCCGTAGCACGGGCGCTTTGCCGTGATCACGATCTCGGTATCATCATTCACCGCGGCATTCGATACGATGTATTTCAGGGTCTGATACTGGCCTTCGTTGTTTTCCCCCAGCCGCAGGATCTCATTGATCGTGGCCACCACATCGGCAGAGGTCATGGGCGTTCCGTCATGAAAGCGCACATCATCCCGCAGTTTGAAGGTCCAGGTCTTGCCGTCGCCGCTGCATTCCCACTTGAGCGCCAGTCCCAGGCCGGGCACGGGATCATAAGCGTCATTCAGCTTCACCAGCGGCTCGTAGATCAGGTTCAGTACGGACTGCACCTCCCGTTCCACCGCCACCAGCGGGTTCAGTTTCCTCGTCTTCACGGATTTTACCGCGAAGCTCAGTTCATCATTCAGCCCCGCCGCCGGCGCGCTTCCCATCAGGGACAGCATCAGCAGTCCGCAGCAGAGAAGGCACAATCCTCTTATTTTAATGCTGCGCGTAGATCGCATACGAATTCACCACCCTTTGCGCGTAAGTCCGCGTGTCACTCATCGGGATCTCGTCAATGGTCAGCGTTTTTCCGTCCGAAGAATAGTTCTTCAGCCAGTTCTGCACATTTCCCTGTCCCGCGTGATAGGAACACACCATCAGCACAGGATCATAGTCAAACATCTCGCCCAGGTAGTACAGATACCAGCATCCCAGATGGATGTTGATCTCCGGGTCATACAGATCATCCGCCGTGATACCATCCCTTCCGGCCTTGTGTGAAAACCATTCCACATTCACCGGCATAATCTGCATCAGTCCCCGCGCGCCCGCGCTCGAGGTCGCGCGCGGCAGATAATCGCTCTCCCGTTTGATCACCGCCGATATCAGGTCCGGGTTCAGCCCGTACATCGCGGCGTATTTGCGGATCAGCGGCTCATAGCCGGATTCCGCCCTGCGGTTCAGGTGATTGTTCACGATGCCCGCGTACGCGTTGGCTTCCTGCTGCCGTTTATCGTTCACCGCCCGCATCGCGCTGTTGGCCGATGCCACGCGCACCACGGATACGATCAGACAGATCACGGCGATCGCCGCGAGCAGCGCCGCCAACATCAGGATCCCCCGCTGCCGGTCCGAAAACGCGGCCTTTTTTCCGCCGTTTACGGAAGCGTAATAGGGGTCCGCGTTTCTTCCGCCCGTGATCGCCTGCCGCGTCTGATCCACGGTCGGCACATCATTTTCACCGTAGATCATCCTTTGCGGCGCGTATTCCGTCTCCGGCTTCGCCGTGTTCGTATATACCGGCGCGGGCGCGGACTGCACATGATACGGTCCTGCCGCGTACTGCGCCGAATAATTGCCGCCGGGCGCGCCGGTCAGCGGCAGCTGCATGTCCGCCCTGCCGTTTCCGGGGGTGCCTTTGGTATCCACCGGGGAATAATTCCCGGCATACCCCGTCTGCTCCGCCGGCTTATTCACTTTTTTCCCTGTGCGGCCCACCTCAGGCCGATGAAGCGGCCTTTCCGGCATGCCGGGGTCAAAATCAGTCATTCATTGCTCCTTTTCAGGCTTTCACAGGTCTCTTCAGGCTTCTTCAAGCCTCTTCCTGATCCCGCTCAGCCTCTCGCAGGCCTTATTCGCGCTTTCTTCCGCCGTTCCGTCCGTACGGATCACAAAATCGGCGCGTTTCGCCTTTTCCCTCGCGCTCATCTGCGCTTTGATCCGCTGCATCGCGGCGTTCCGGGTCAGTCCGTCCCGTCCCATCAATCGCTTCACCTGCTCTTTTTGGGGCAGATAGCAGCACCACACCTCATCGCACCGGTCCTCCAGCGCGCATTCGTACAAAAGCGGCGCTTCCAGCACGGCGATCCCTTCCGCTTCCGAGAGCCGCCTGTCGATCTATTCAAAGATCAGCGGATGGATCACGCGGTTCAGCCGCTCCAGCGCTTCCGGCGCGGCAAACACCTTTTCGCCCAGCGCTCTTCTGTTCAGCGCACCTCCGTCAAACACATCATCCCCAAAGCATTCCCGGATCCCCGGCAGCGCTCTTCCGCCCGGCGCGGTCAGCTCGTGCGAGATCGCGTCCGCGTCCGCGATCACGATGCCCTCCGCCGCCAGCGCGCGCGAAACATTGCTTTTTCCGCAGGCGATCCCGCCGGTCAGCCCGATCACATAACGGCTCATTTGGTCTCGTACCAGCTTTCCCCGTACTTCACTTCGGCCACCAGCGGCACATTCAATTGCACCACCTGCTCCATGCACTGCTTCAGCAGCGCGGCCACCTGCTCCGCTTCTTCCTGCGGCGCTTCAATGATCAGTTCATCGTGCACCTGCAAGATCAGCTTCGCCCTGAAGCCGTGCTCCTTCAGCGCCTGCTCCACCTTCACCATGGCCAGCTTGATGATATCCGCGGCGCTTCCCTGCACCGGCGCGTTCATCGCCACACGCTCGCCGAAGGAGCGCGTGTTCGCGTTGGAAGCCTTCAGTTCCGGCAGCTCGCGCCTGCGTCCCATGATCGTCACCGCCGCCCCGGTATCATAGCCGGAGCGCACGCTCTGATCCATATACTTCTTGATGCCGGGATACTTTTCAAAGTAGCGGGCGATAAAATCCGCCGCTTCCCTGCGCGAGATCCCGATATTCCTCGAAAGCCCGAATTCGCTGATGCCGTACACCAGCCCGAAGTTGACCGCCTTCGAGGCGCTGCGCATCTCCTTCGTCACGTCCTCCAGCGCCACACCGTACACCTCGGCAGCCGTACGGGTATGCACATCCTGCCCCTTGATAAAGGCGTCGCACATCGCCGGGTCGCCGGAAAGGTGCGCCAGCACGCGCAGCTCGATCTGCGAATAGTCCGCGTCCACCAGCACACAGCCCTCTTTGGCGGTAAAGGCCTTGCGGATCTGCGCGCCCAGCGGCGTCCTCACCGGAATGTTCTGCAGATTCGGCTCCGAGGAGGAGATCCTGCCTGTCGCCGTTCCTGTCTGGTCAAAGAAGGAATGTACCCGTCCCTGCGCGTCCATCTTGCGGGTCAGCGCGTCGGTGTAGGTGCCGTTCAGCTTGGCCACCTGACGATACCTCAGGATCAGCGGCACACAGGGGTGCTCATCCTGTATCTTTTCCAGCGTATCCACATCCGTGGAATAGCCCTTCGCGGTCTTCTTTCCGTGCGGCAGTCCCAGATCCTCAAACAGCACCTTGCCCAGCTGCTGCGGGCTGTTCAGGTTAAAATGACTGCCGGTCAGCGTGTAGATCTGTTCCTTCAGCGCTTCCGCTTCCTGCGTAAAGCGAGCGGATAAAGTCTTCAGCTCCGCCGCGTTCACATGGAAGCCTTCGCTTTCCATATCAAACAGCGTCTTCAACAGCGGCATTTCGATCTCCCGGAACAATTTGCTCATTCCGGCCGTCTCCAGCTGCTTTTCCAGCTTCAGCTTCAGGTTCAGCACGCCCTTCGCGTTTTCCTCGGCAAATTCGCGCAGCCCGTAATTCTTCTGCAGCGGCGAGATCAGGTATTCCGCCAGCATGGTATCAAAGGTGATCTCCGGCAGCGGCAGCCCGGCTTCCTTTGCCAGCCGCAGCAGCCGCTTTCCGTCATGCGTCACCACGCTTCCTTCAAAGAGCGGCCGCAGCGCTTCCATGGCCTGCGCGGGGTCCATTCCCTCGCTCAGCATATCCATCGAAAGCACGATCCGCGCGCATTTCTCCCCGCAGGCCAGCGTGATCGTATCCTGCGCAATGTAGATCGCCTTCTCGGCGTCTCCGCACGCCGTCAGGAACGCGTTCACAGCCTCCGGCGTCTCCAGTTCCTCTTCCTCCAGGAAGCGGATCTCAGGCTCTTCCGTCACTTCCGCCGTTTCGGCTGTCGCCTGTGCGCCGCCCATTTTCTCCACCCGTCCGGCGATCCCGTTCAGGTGATATTTTTTCAGCGCGGGCAGTCCGTTATACAGCCGGTCGGTCGTCACGCTCGCAAAGTCCACCTGCACCGGCGCTTCAGGCCGGATCGTGGCCAGTTGCTTGGAGAAAACCGCCTGTTCCTTATTGTCGCGTATCTTTTCGCCCAGCTTGCCCTTGATATTTTCCGCGTTCGCCAGCACATTTTCCAGCGTGCCGTACTCGTTCAGCAGCTTCACGGCAGTCTTTTCGCCCACACCGGGCACACCGGGAATGTTATCGCTGGCATCGCCCATCAGGCCCTTCCAGTCGGTCACCTGCTCCGGCGTCACACCGAAGTATTCCCGTACCGTCGCCGGGTCAAACAGGATCGTTTCCGTGATGCCCTTGCGCGTAAACAGCAGATCGCAGCCTTCCCGCACCAGCTGCAGCGCGTCGCGGTCACCGGTCAGCAGCATCGCCCGCACATCCCGCGCGGTGCACATTTTCGCCACCGTCCCCAATATGTCATCCGCTTCCCAGCCCTGCACCGAAAGCACGCCCAGGCCCATCGCGCTCAGGATCTCCCGGATGATCGGAAACTGCATCTTCAGCTCCTCCGGGGTCGCTCTGCGCCCGGCCTTGTATTCCGCGTACACCGTATGCCGGAAGGTGGGTGCGCTCTCATCGAATGCCACCACGCAGTAGCGCGGCTGCTCATCCGTGATCGCCTTCAGCAGCATGGATAAAAAGCCGTGCACGGCGTTGGTATACACCCCGTTCACATCCATCAGCGGCAGCGCGTGGAACGCCCTGAACAGCAAACTGTTACCATCCACGATCAGACAGATATCCTGCATACGATGACCTCATTTCACGCCCTGAACAGCACGCTTTTTCCGCCGCTGTTTTCCGGCTTTGCTTCCTCACAGAAGGGTATAACCCTACAGATTAATTATATCTTATTTGCCCCCGCGGGTCAACATTCCCCCCTCTTTTACATCCGCCAAACACTCATCCATCCGCTTATCTCACCACGCGGCAGTCTTGCCTCCTCTTTTACATCCGCCCCGGTCTTTCCCTCCCCGTCTCGTTCATTCCCTTCCCTACATCATTCCGTCAGGAATATTCCCTTCCCCCTGTTGTATTTGCAGGTTTTGTGCTATAATACACTTTGGGAGAGGATGGCAATGCCCACCAATGATGCTCTCCCCTGTAAAAGGAGTATTACAATGGTCAAGATCAATGTTATTTCCGGTTTTTTGGGTGCAGGTAAGACCACCCTCATCAAAAAGCTCCTCACCGGCAGCCTGAAAAATGAACGTGTCGTGCTGCTCGAAAATGAATACGGCGATGTCGGCATCGACGGCAGCTTCATGCAGGAAGCGGGCATCGTGGTCAATGAGCTCAACGCCGGCTGCATCTGCTGCACGCTCGCGGGCGATTTCCAGAAGAGCATCGATCAGCTGATCGATACCTACCACCCTGATCGCATCCTTGTCGAGCCCACCGGTGTCGGCAAGCTGAGCGAGATCCTTTCCGCGGTCGAAGCCGCCAAGGCCCGCCACGATGATATCGAGGTCCGCGGCAGCGCCACCGTTGTGGATGCCGGCAAGGCCCACATGTACATGAAAAACTTCGGTGAGTTCTTCCTCGATCAGATCAAGAGCGCCAGCACCGTCATCTTCAGCCGCACCCAGCTGCTCTCCGCCGACCGCGTGGAAAAGAGCCGCGTGCTGATCAGCGAACAGCATCCCGATGCCCGCATCATCACCACCCCCTGGGATGACATGGATCCCGATCTGATGCTGCAGGTCATCGAGGACGGCAAGCCCATCGTTTTCGAGGCGATGGAGCTGGATGATGACGATGACGACGAGGACGAGCATCATCACCATCATCACCACCACCATGATGATGAAGAGTGCAACGATCCCGATTGCGAATGCCACCATCATCACGATGACGACGACGATGACGACGAGGACGAGCATGAGCATCATCATCACCACCATCACCACCATGATGGCGAAGAATGTGATGATCCCGAGTGCGAATGCCACCATCATCACCATGACGACGATGATGACGATGACGACGATGACGAGCACGAGCATCATCATCACCATCATCATGAGCACGGTGAGTGCTCCGATCCCAACTGCTCCTGCCATCACCATCATCACCACCATCACGGCGAAGGCCACGATGCTGATGAGGTGTTCCAGAATATCGGTGTGGAAACGGCCAATCGCTATGAGCAGAGCGACATCAGCGCCATGCTGGATGCCCTCTCCGATGAAGAAGAATACGGCCGCATCCTGCGCGCCAAGGGCGTTCTGCAGGATACCGCCGGCAACTGGTTCGAGTTTGACTATGTTCCCGGCGAAGCCCAGCTGCGTCCCGGCAAGGCGGATTACACCGGCCGCTTCTGCGTGATCGGTGTGGATATCAACGAAAAAGCACTGCGGGAGCTGTTCAGGGCATGAGAGAAGATCGTATCATCCCGGTCTTCCTGATCACCGGTTTTCTGGAGAGCGGCAAGACTTCCATGATCAGCCGCCGTGTAAAGGATCAGGAATTTACCCGCGGCACCAAGACCCTCGTCATCTGCTGCGAGGAGGGCATCGAAGAATACGATCCCGCTGAAATGGCCCGCCTGAACGTGGATGTCGTTGTGATCGATGAACCCGAAAATTACAACGCCCGCGCGCTCAAGATCATCAATCGTGATCACAAGCCCGAGCGTGTCATCATCGAATACAACAGCATGTGGGGCATCGAAAAGCTGGGCGCCACCCGACTGCCTCCCAACTGGGAGTTCATGCAGGTCATCACCCTGGCGGATGCCGGCACCTTCAGCAATTACATGAACAACATGCGCAAGTTCATGACCGATCCCATGAAGGAAGCGGATATGATCAAGATCAACCGCTGCACGCCGGATTTCCCCAAGAGCGACTGGCGCCGTCAG
>CALCTW010000011.1 GCA_937907055.1 uncultured Clostridia bacterium
ATGATGATGTTACTCCTGACAGAATACCGGATTATTCCAGCCGTCTTTCCAGCGGAAATGCGCTTCTTCTGGAGCTAAAGCAGAAAAACGGTTTTCTGGCATGGTATTCGGGCTGCCAGATGGCTTACAATTACGGGTTGAACATGAACGCCGTGGAATCAACGGACGCTTTGAAATCGATCATCGCTTCCCTCAAGGAAGATGGCATTTATCTGGTTGCCCAGATCAGCTGCTGTATGGATGAACTGCTCGGCGCGCACAGCACAGAGGTCAGCATTTTCAATCAGTATGGCTCTTATTACTATGATGAAGCCGGTTACTGGCTGGATCCTTACAGCACCATCGTGCGTGATTACGCTGCCCAGCTTGTGCGGGAGCTCTGGGATATGGGGTTTGATGAAGTGGTGCTTTTCGAAGAGGAGAAGCCGGTTTATGAGCGCTATAGCGGGAGCGCGCAGCGTGAACGTGTGGCCGGACAGGCGGCTGCCAAGGGAATCCGGGTGCCGGATGATTTTCTGACAAAGACGATGGCCGCGGCGCGGTATGTGCATGGCGATGCCGGTGAGAGCGGCTTTGATGAGATCGTGATGGACCTGGGCGGCGTGACGGCACGGATCATGAAGGTGCCGGGGCATACGCCCGGAAGCGCGGTGATCCTGGTGCCGGAGCGTGAGCTGCTGCTGACCGCCGACGACTGGAACCCCTGCACATGGGTGTGGTTCCCTGAAGCCTGCGGGATCAAAGCGTGGCGCGCCAATATGGAGCGTGTTTTTGAGAAAGTAAGCTTTGAGCATGTGCTTTGCTCGCATCAGGCAAGCCTGTATTCTCATGATGATCCGGTGAGATTTGTGCGCTTTATGACGGATGATGTACTGAAGAACGCGCCTTACGCGGAGATGGGCAGCGCGACCGATACACGCCGGGTGATGCCGGATGAGACGACACAGCTGGTATTTGACCGGGCGAAAATGACAGAATAAAAAACAAAAACAGCTGACAGCGCCGAAATGGACTGTCAGCTGTTTGATTTGAAGGGTCACGCCTCGGAAGGGGCGGATGAAGGCGTCTTTGGATCATCATCGGGGACGGCTGTGCCGGGGCCGGTCAGGGGACGGACACGATCCCTGCGGGGAGGACGGGGATCCCGCGCGGCGTGTTTCAAGGGCGTGCTTCCGGGAAGAGATGCTTCTTTTGAGGAAGAAGACGGATCATATTTACACATGGCGGAGCTCCCTTCTGTTAAGCAGGCTGCTGTTTCTTGGGGAAAATGAGATCGGCCTGCGTGAGCAGGACGGCCAGGAACATGATGGCGCAGCCCGCGTACTCACGGCCGCTCATCACTTCGCCGGAGACCAGCGCGCCGAAAATGACACTGAACACGGATTCCATGGAAAGCAGGATGGAAACGGCAGCCGGGTTTGAACCCTTCTGGGCCAGCATCTGCAGTGTGTAACCGATGGCGGAGGACGCGATACCGAGATAGAGGATGGGGAAAAGATTCTGCGTGACGGCGGCGGGCTCAAAGGTCTCCGTAAGCAGGGCCGGCACAGAGCAGAGTACGAAGGTCGTCAGAAACTGTATGCAGGACAGGCGGACACAATTGACCAGCGCTGTATAGTGATCGATGATCAGGATCTGTACGGCGAACATGACCGCGCAGAGGATGACCCAGATATCGCGAAGCTCGATCGTCAGCCCGTCCCTGACACAGAGAAGGTAAAGCGAGACGACCGCGAGACCGGCGGCGATCCAGACAAACCAGCGTGTCTTTTTGCGAAGGAAGAGGCCGAACAGCGGCACCAGCGACATATACAGGGCGGTGATAAATCCGGCTTTCCCGGCCGGGATGCCCTGATCGATGCCGTATTGCTGGAGGAAGGACGCCGCGCTGAGGGCCGCGCCGCACAGCATGCCGCCGATCCACAGTTTACGGGTGGCGGTTTTGTTTTCCTCCCGCAGCAGCTTGCCTTTGCGGTCGAATAATTTGATGACCGGCAGCAGAAAGAGGAAGGCGATCCCCGCGCGAAGGGCATTGATCGTCCAGGTACCCATGGTATTCTGTGTCTGGGCGACAAACGCCAGCCCCCAGATCATGGCGGCGCCCAGTGCCATGAGGGAGGAAAAAAGACTTTTTTTCATGCTTGATGCTCCTGAAAAACATTGATCCGGAGATGAAAGCATTATAGGCAACCGGCCTGTGAAAATCAACCACAGTACAAAAGAAAAACGGAGCGAGACTGAAAAACAGAAAGGGAACGGGGAGAAAAAGGCGCGCGCAGACCGTGATACGGGCGAGATTTTTTCAGTTATGCCTTTCTGTGTACTAACACAGTATTTACCTTGAAAGTATCGGAAAAATATGATATCATACACCAAGATACCAACGGACGAGGAGCGCGGAGATGCGGAATTTTAAACTGACGCTATGCTATGACGGCACGCGCTACAAAGGATGGCAGAAGCAAGGGAACACGGACAATACCCTGCAGGGAAAGCTGGAAACACTGCTTACGCGCCTGCTTGAAACGCCGGTCGAGGTGAACGGCTGCGGGCGTACGGACGCGGGTGTGCATGCCAGAATGCAGGTATGCTCCTTTCGGGCTGAAACGGAAATGAAGACCGAAGAAATGCTTGTGCTGATCCGCCGGTATCTGCCTGCCGATATCGGCGCGATCTCGCTGGAGGAGGCGGACAGCCGTTTCCACGCGAGGCTCTGCTGCCGGGAGAAGACATATTGCTACCGGCTGTATACCGGAGCGGCACCGGATGTATTTGAACGGGCCTATCGTCTGGCTTTTTCGGAACCGCTGAACATCGCGGCGATGGAAAAGGCGGCCGGGCTCATGTGCGGCACCTATGATTGCAGCGCTTTCACATCAGATAAGCATATGAAAAAGAGCAAGGTGCGCACGATCACGGAGATCCGGATCGAACAGAAAGAAGAAGAGACCGATCTGTTCTTTACGGGTAACGGCTTTTTATACAACATGGTGCGGATCATGACCGGAACACTGCTGGAGGTGGGGACCGGAAAACGACCGGCGGAGGAGATCCCGGCGGTGATCGCGGGAATGGATCGCCAAAAGGCCGGTTTTACCGCGCCGCCGCATGGATTGTTCCTTTGGGATATCCGCTACTGATCTTGTGAACAACGCGCGTAAAGCGTGTTCAGGCATAGGAAATAAACCCCTGTATGAATAAAAAACGGAGGAAAGAAAGCCATGGAAAAGAATAACGCATGGAAGACCTATGACGCTGCCGAACTGGAAAAACTGGAGAAGGTGAGCGCCAACTACCGCAAGTATCTGGACAACGGCAAGACCGAGCGCGAATGCGTGACCGAGACCGTGGAAATGGTCAAGGCGCAGGGCTATATCGATCTGGAGGATGCCATCCGCGAGGGCAAGAAGCTGGTTGCCGGTGATAAGGTGTACAGCAACTGCATGGGCAAGGCCATCATGCTGTTTGTGATGGGTAAGCAGCCCCTCGAAAAGGGTATCAACATCGTGGGTTCTCACATCGACAGCCCCCGTCTGGATGTGAAGCAGAATCCCTTTTATGAGAACACCGATATCGCTTATGCCGATACGCATTACTACGGCGGCATCAAGAAGTATCAGTGGGTGGCCCGCGCGCTTTCTCTGCATGGTGTCGTCGCCAAGAAGGACGGAACCATTGTGGAAGTGAAGGTGGGCGATAAGGACACCGATCCCGTGTTCTGCGTTTCCGACCTGCTGCCGCATCTGGGCGCTGATCAGATGGGCAAGAAGGGCAGCGAAGTGATCACCGGTGAGGATCTGGACCTGATCATGTGCGGCAAGCCCCTCGAAGGCGCTGAAAAGGATGCTGTGATGGCCGGTCTGCTGAAGATCCTGAAGGAGACCTATGATATCGAAGAAGCGGATATGCTGTCTGCCGAGATCGAAGTGGTCCCCTCCGAAAAGTGCCGTGAACTGGGCTTTGACCGCAGCATGCTGCTGGGCTACGGCCATGATGACCGCGTGTGCGCTTATGCTTCTCTGGACGCGCTGCTGTCCATCGATGTGATCCCCGAGTACACCTGCTGCTGCCTGCTGGCTGATAAGGAAGAGATCGGCTCCGTGGGCGCGACCGGTATGCGCGCGCATTACTTTGAGAATGCCATGGCCGAGCTGGTCAACCTGACCTGCGACAATTACAGCGAGCTGGTGCTGCGCCGCGCGCTGAAGAACAGCCGCATGCTGTCCTGCGACGTGTCCGCGGGTTATGATCCGCTGTATGCCGGCGCTTTTGAGAAGAAGAACGCCGCGCTGATGGGCTACGGCGTGTGCTACAACAAGTTCACCGGCTCCCGCGGCAAGAGCGGCAGCAATGACGCGAATGCTGAATTCATCGGCCGTCTGCGCAAGGTAATGGATGACGCTGCTGTGAACTGGCAGACTGCCGAACTGGGCAAGGTGGATGTCGGCGGCGGCGGAACCATTGCCTACATCTGCGCGCTGTACGGCATGGAAGTCATCGACAGCGGTGTGCCGGTCCTGAGCATGCACGCGCCGATGGAGATCATCAACAAGGCTGACCTGTACGAAGCTGTGAAGGCTTATAAGGCTTTCATGCTGAACGCGTAAGACAGACGTATAAATGCAAGAAGATCTGCTCTCTGTGATGGGGAGCAGATCTTTTTGTTTGTACTTTTCCTGTTTGAGGGCAGGAAGCGCCATCGAAAAAGGAGAATCAAAATGTGATCGACGGAGGTGACGGCGATGTGCGTGCTGTATGATGATATCCCCGCGGATGAGCGGGGAATGGATGAGATGGCGGTCTATCATTTTCTGAAGGATCACGGGATCGGGTATCAGCGGATGGATCATGAGGCCGCGGCCTCGATCGTCGACTGCGTGAAATATGAGGAGATCCTGGGAACGAAGATCTGCAAAAACCTGTTCCTGTGCAACCGGCAGCGAACTCAGTTCTATCTGCTGATGATGGCCGGGGAAAAGGAGTTTGTGACAAAAAACATCAGCGCGCAGCTGGGGGTGTCCCGGCTGAGCTTCGCGCCTGCCGAGGATATGATGAAGTATCTGCATATCGCGCCGGGCGCGGTGAGCCTGATGGGATTGATCCATGATACCGGGCATGCTGTCCGTCTGCTGATCGACGAAGATATCATAAAGCAGGAGTATCTTGGCTGTCATCCCTGCGTCAATACGGCTTCCCTTCGCATCCGGTGGGATGAGATTATGACAAAGTTTCTGCCCGCGATCGGAACAGAACCGACCTATGTTGTGATCGAATGAATCATACGCTGCTATAAGTGATCAATGCGGATAAACAAAAAGTTTCGGAACGGTTTAGCCGGTTTTCCGAAGCTTTTTTGATGGAAAAAACTTATTTTGCTGTGATCTTGTTATACAGGATGCTGTAGACCGTATCCTTGTTCATACCGCAGCTGACGGAGGGATCATACAGCAGATTCAGCACCTGCCAGTCCAGTTCTGTAGGCTCCTGCGCGGAATTGGCATTGCGGTACCAGATGCTGTCGGTGTAGGTATCGATATCGTCCTGGATCCCCAGACCCTGCGTGAATTCTTCCAGAATGATGCTGTTCCGCTGATATTGATTAGGCTCGTCGGATGCGATCACGATGTTCATCCTGTACATCTCGTGCCGGCCGTTCCACCAGAAGGTGACGAAGCCCCAGTTGCCGGATACATAATTGCTGTTGTATTCCTTCATTTTGCTGACCGGCGCGAAGGAGATGACGGTATTGGCATCGGCCTCCGCGGATACATAATAGATGGGCGGAAGCGCGGGCACACGGAGATTCAGATCACAGAGGAAACGATCCAGTGTCTGCTTATCCTGACGGGTGTAATCGCCCTGCACGTAGACATAAATGGGAGTCTCCCAGCGCACGATGCAGTTGCTGGGCGTGCCGTCAAAGGTGTATTCCGCGGCGAACGCGCAATCCATCAGGGTGTTCAGCGCTTTTAATTTGCAATCCTGCGCGCCGGTGTAGGTGAAGGTCTCCGCGCGGGCGGGGAGCATCATCAGCAGGGACAGGCACAGCAGAAGGAAGACTTTGCAGAAACGATTTTTCATGAATGTTTCTCCGTTACTCGATGCCCAGAATGTGACGGGCCACGAAGACACCGCTGGCGCTGGCGTGACTGAGGGAGTGTGTGACGCCGCTGCCGTCGCCGATCACGAACAGACCCTGATGACGGGTCTCCAGATCGTTGTTCAGTTCGACCTGCATATTGTAGAATTTGACTTCAACGCCGTAGAGCAGGGTGTCGTCATTGGCAGTGCCGGGAGCGATCTTATCCAGCGCGTAGATCATTTCCATGATGGCGTCCAGAATGCGCTTGGGCATTACCAGAGAAAGATCGCCCGGGGTGGCGGTCAGCGTGGGACGGAGGAAGGAATCCTGGATACGGGAGGGTGTGGAACGGCGGCCGCGGATGAGATCGCCGAAGCGCTGTACGATGACGCCGCCGCCCAGCATGTTGCTGAGGCGCGCGATACTTTCCGCGTAGGCGTTGCTGTCATTGAAGGGCTCGGTAAAGTGCTTGGCCACCAGCAGGGCGAAATTGGTGTTTTCGGTGTGCATGGCCGGATCCTCATAACTGTGGCCGTTTACGGTGATGATGCCGTTGGTATTTTCATTAACGACAGCGCCGTGGGGGTTCATGCAGAAGGTGCGGACCAGATCACCGTATTTTTCGGTGCGGTATACGATCTTGCTTTCATAAAGCTTATCGGTCAGATGTTCAAAAATGACGGCAGGGAGTTCAACACGTACGCCGATATCCACGCGGTTGCTGCGGGTGGGAATGTCCAGATCGTGACAGACGGTCTCCATCCACTTGCTGCCGCTGCGGCCGACAGAGATGACACACTGGTTGCAAAGATAGCTTTCACCCTTGGCGGTGATCATAAAACCGCCGTCGCTGTTCTTTTCCACCTTTTCTACGGGGGTACGGAAGTAGAAGGTGACGTGATCCTTGAGCTGATCATACAGATTGCCCAGCACGACATAGTTTTTATCGGTACCCAGATGGCGTACGGAGGCGTCCAGCAGATGCAGTTTATTCTGCAGACAGAGCTTCTTGATCTCGCTGTTGGCAGTGGAATAAAGATGGCTGCCGGCACCGCCGTTCGCCATGTTGATCTCATCTACATACTTCATCAGCTCGATGGCCTTGTCATACCCGATGAACTCATGCAGGGTGCCGCCGAAGGCGTTGGTGATGTTGTATTTGCCGTCGGAATAGGCACCGGCGCCGCCAAAGCCGTTCATGATCGCGCAGGTTGGGCAGTGCACACAGGATGTGATCTTTTTGCCGTCGATGGGGCAGGCGCGCTTATCAAGCGGATTGCCGGCCTCGAAGACCGCGATGGAACGGGAAGGGTCGTGCTTGAGCAGCTCCCACGCCGTGAAGATGCCGCCCGGACCCGCGCCGATGATGATGATGTCATACTTGTTCATATCTGTAACCTCTTAATGGAATGATATTTTATCGTGTAAACAATTGCCGTTGCTGATCGGATCATTCGACACGGATCTTGTCCCGCCCGAACATCTGGGCAAGCTGTTCGATGTCGTTTTCAGCGATCTTGGAACGCTCCGGCGCTTTTACATCGCCCTTGAGCTGAGCCTCGAAACGGTAGCCCGCGCCGCCGGATCTGGCGATCGCGTCTTCAACAGAAGGTTTGAACTTCTGCGCGGCCATTTCACAGGCGTGTCTGTTTTCATAGATGATCCTGAAAACGCCGTCCTTAAAACCGCCGTAGGTGCCGCCGGAGACGAAACCGAACGCGAAGGGGGCGGAACGCTTGAGTTCTTTTAATGCGTCATTCCAGATATCCTTGGGCAGCTTGCTTCCGTCCGGAACCGGATCCTCAATGATGGGGGCTTCTGCCTCTTCAGGAATATCCGAAGCGGCAGCGGCTTTATTCGCGGCGGCAGGCGCGGCCTGCACGCGTACACCGTTGCGCTTCATTTCGTCAATGACGCGTTCCATTTCGCCGATCCGTTCCATCAGGGCTGTTGTGTCCGTTCCCTCCGGGCTCTGACAGCAGCGGAGCGTGGCGATCTCCAGAATGCTGCGGGCAGAAGTGGACCAGCGGGTGTCTCCCTGCGCCTGCTGATAGATGCCGAGAATGCGCAGAAGACGTTCAGCTGAGAAACGCTGCCCCTGTTCCACATAGGCCTGACCGCCGGGAACGGTGTCCGGCCCGCAGAGCTTGACCGCCATGACATCCCGCAGATGCCGGGAAAGATCCTTCAGAAAGACACCGACATCCCGGCCGGAGCGCATCAGTTCATCGCACTTTTTCAAGGCTTCCGCGCTGTTTTGCGCGGCGATGGCATCGCAGAAGGAGAACAGGAACTGTTTATCCGCGCTGCCGAGAACGCTGCGCACGGTGGCCTCTGTGATGAGGCTGTCATCGCCGAGACACATATCCAGAATGCTCAGCGCGTCACGCATGCCGCCCTCCGCTGCCTGCGCGATCAGCCGCAGCGCTTCTTCATCGGCCTTGTGACCGGTCTCCTCCAGAATGTAGCGCATCCGGCCCGTAAGCTCCTCATCGGTGAAACGGCCGAAATCGTACCGCTGGCAGCGGGAAAGGATGGTGGAGGGGATCTTCTGCGGCTCGGTCGTCGCGAGAATGAATACCATATAGGACGGCGGTTCTTCCAGTGTTTTCAGCAGCGCGTTGAAGGCGCTGGTGGAAAGCATGTGGACTTCGTCGATGATATAGACTTTGTATTTGCTGAACTGAGGAGGATAATCCACCTTTTCCAGAAGCTCGCGGATCTCTTCCACACGGCTGTTGCTGGCGGCGTCCATCTCGTAGACATCGAGGGAGGTGTCGGCCAGTATGCTTTTGCAGCTGCTGCATTCACCGCAGGGATCTCCGTCATGCGGGTTTTCACAGTTGACCGCGCGGGAAAGAATCTTCGCGGCGCTTGTCTTGCCCGTGCCGCGGCTGCCGCAGAACAGATAGGCATGGCCGATACGGCCTGTCTTTACCTGATTTTTCAGGGTGCGGACGATGCCCTCCTGACCCACCATATCACTGAATGTGCGAGGGCGCCAAACCCTGTACAGTGCCTGATACATACTTTCCTCCGATAACGACCTTCGCGGAACAGCCGGAAAACGGTGAAAAGATGTTCACTTGCCGGCAGATATTCCTATTCTTATTATCTAACAAAATCGCCTTTTTATCAAGTAAAAATCCACGGGAGACGAAATCCCGAGGAAGCGGGAGGAGATGATATTTTGCTATTGCCCAAAGAGCGCATAATATTGTATAATAAAATGTGGTGCGGCAATGAACGCACGCCAATGCAGGAATAAAGGAGTATAAAACAATGTCCAAGAAAATGACTGCTCTTATTATCATGGACGGCTTTGGTATCAATCCCGTGAAGGACGGCAACGCGATCACGCTGGCCGGCACCCCTGAACTGGATCAGCTGATGGCCGAATTTCCGCATACACAGCTGGGCGCCAGCGGCATGAGCGTTGGTCTGCCCGACGGTCAGATGGGCAACAGCGAAGTCGGTCACCTGAATATGGGCGCCGGCCGTATCGTTTACCAGGAACTGACCCGTATCACCAAGGATATTCAGGACGGCACTTTCTTTGAGAAGGAGCCCCTCGTATGGGCGATGGATACCGCCAAGAACAACGGCAAGAAGCTGCACCTGATGGGTCTGCTCTCCGACGGCGGTGTTCACAGCCATATCACGCACCTGTACGCTCTGCTGGAAATGGCCAAGAAGCGCGGCCTGACTGAGGTGTATGTGCACTGCCTGCTGGACGGCCGTGATGTGCCCCCCTCCAGTGCCGCGGATTACATGCAGCAACTGCAGGATAAGATGGCGGAGATCGGTGTCGGCCGTGTGGCCAGCATCCAGGGCCGTTTCTGGGGCATGGACCGCGATAACATCTGGGACCGCGTAGAAAAGGGCTACAACGCCATCGTGATGGGCGAAGGTATCGAGGAGACCGATCCTGTGCAGGCTGTGAAGAACAGCTATGCCAACGGCAAGACCGATGAATTCATGATCCCCACCGTGATCTGCGAAAACGGCAAGGCCATCGGCGAAGTGGATGCCGGTGACAGCGTTGTCTTCTTTAACTTCCGTCCCGATCGTGCCCGTCAGCTGACCCGCACCTTTATCAAGGCGGATTTTGACGGCTTCACCCGCAAGAAGGGTCTTGTGCCCGTCCAGTTTGTGAGCATGACCCAGTATGATGCCACCTATACCGAGCTGAAGGTGGTCAATCCTCCTTCCTCTATGGCCAATACGCTGGGCGAATATCTGGCGAAGCAGGGTCTGACGCAGGCGCATATCGCGGAAACCCAGAAGTACGCGCACGTGACCTTCTTCTTCAACGGCGGCGTGGAAGCGCCCAATGAGGGCGAAGACCGTTTCCTGATCGACAGCCCCAAGATCGCCACCTTCGATCTGAAGCCTGAAATGAGCGCTCCCGAAGTGACCGAGAAGGCGCTGGAGCTGATCGACAGCGGCAAGTATGATGTGATGATCCTGAACTACGCAAACTGCGACATGGTAGGCCATACCGGCATCATTCCCGCCGCGGTTGCTGCTGTGAAGGAGATCGACAAGGATGTAGCCATCCTCGTGCGTGAGATCATCAAGCAGGGCGGCCGTGCCTTCGTGACGGCTGACCACGGCAATGCCGATCAGATGATCGATCCCGCGAACGGCGAACCCTTCACCGCGCATACCACGAATCCCGTTCCCTTCATTGCCTGCGATCCCGCGCTGAAGGGCTGCAAGCTGCGTGAAGGCGGTGTGCTGGCGGATATCGCGCCCACGATGCTGGACAGCATGGGCGTGGCGATCCCCGCTGAAATGACCGGTAAGAGCCTGATCGAAAAGGCATGACCGGATACTATTGTGAAAAATGCAAAAGGCTTTCCCCCGAGCGGCAATGCACCGCCTGCGGGAAAAGCCTTGCAGGCAACACCTACCGTAATATCTGGACCGTTGTGAGAGTGCCGGCCAGCGATGTGCTGATCTGGCGAAAGGTGCTGCTGTATCTGCTGGTGCTGGATGTGCTGGTGTTTCTGGCGGTGCTGATCGGCAGCCTGTTTACGGGCAAGGTGGAACAGGCTTTGTCCAGCAACGCCATTGCCGTGATCCTGAGTGTTTATCCCGCCGGGCTGCTGATCACACTGATCGGCCTGATCCTGCAGGGGAGAGAGGATATATGGTACACCCTTGAAAATGACAACGTGCGTATGCAGGTGTGGTACCGTTCTTCTCACATCCACAGCTGGTCCCGTCTGCAATCGTACAGCGCGCGTTCCAATTGTCCTCAGCCGGATGGGATCGTGCTGACGCCGCAGAAGGAGAGGATCCTTCCATGGTCGGAGCTGACCGGTTTTAAGGTACAGGCCCGCCTTGGCCGGATCTGGCTGTATCATCACGGCGCGTTCGCGCCGATGATCCTGCGGATCCCGGCAGAGGAGTTTGACCGCGCGGAGGCCCTTGTGCGGAAAGCCTGTAAAAGCAGAAAGGTGAAAGAGCGCAAATGAAACTGCTGATCCGTTATCACGCGCCTGTTACGCCCATTGAAAAGCTGCCGCAGGGAGACTGGATCGATCTGCGCGCGGCGGAACGGGTGGAATTGAAAGCGGGAGAGCACAGGCTGATCAGCCTGGGTGTCTCCATGCAGCTGCCGGAAGGTTATGAAGCGCATTTGCTGCCCCGTTCCTCCACATTCAAGAACCACGGGGTCCTGTTGGCAAACGGCTGCGGGATCATTGATGAAAGTTATTGCGGAGACAACGATATCTGGCGCTTTAACGCGTATGCCACACGGGATACCGTGATCGAGTTTGACGAGCGTATCTGCCAGTTCCGTCTGTTTGAAAAAATGCCCGAGGTGGAGATCGAAACAGTCGATCATCTGTCCGGGCCGGATCGCGGAGGCTTTGGCAGCACCGGGATCAAATGACCTTTGATCACATCTGAATAAACAAACGGCGTACCCTTCACGGGTACGCCGTTTATCATGTGTTTTCAGATCACTTGTTATCGTAATTGTCGATCTCTTTTTGCAGTTCATCAAGACGCGCTTCCTGCTCTGCCACATAGGCTTCCAGATCTTCTGCCCAGTGCGACCGGATGTCAGCATGCTGCGCGACAGCATCGGACACGGAATTGAGGGTCATAAATGTGATCTCATCACCGGCGGCGAGAAGCTGCTGCATATTCCCGTCGATCGCGTTCCGATCGATCGGCTGACCGTTGAAATAAAAGAGGAAGGTGACCGGCAGGTGAGCGTTCAGGATGGTCCCCAGTGAACCGTCCCTGAAGGAACTGGTGCTGCTGGCTACACAGTAGTTCCACAGGCGGCTGCCGCTCTCGGTGGCTTCGTAGGCGGCCTGATTCAGATTGCGCATGATGCCGGGAAAGCCCATCTGAAGCAACTCGTCACGGATCTCCGGATTCTTGGAATCGGTAAGGCCGATACCGATGCAGGTACAGCGGCTGCCCAGTATTTCCTTCGCGCGCAGCAACATATCATTTGTTTCAGGCGTGCGGGCGAAGCAGAAGAGCGCGACCTCGCACGTTTCTGTCTGCAGAGCATCCATCAGGGCGGAGAACTGCTCCTCGTTCAGGCTTTCGATCATGATCGCGGCGGCAGTTTCCACCCGGTACGCGCCGGAGATCTCCTTCAGCACCTCGATGTCTTCGGGCTGATAAACGAACAGCGCGACAGCGGCTGCCGTGGCGGCCGGCACATAAGTTGATTGGACCTTGCGCTGCGCGATATCCTGACGGATATCGAACATTTGCAGCTCGATCTGGTGGATGGCCTGCTGCTTCTGATAATCGCTGATACGCTTCTGCGTATCACGGTCATCGACGGACTTTTTCAGCAGGTAACTGCCGACCGCGAGCACGACGATCACGATCCATATGATGTATTTCTTCATGAATTCATCCTTAATATAAATTTATGTGGGGAAAAGAGGCAGGGTAATCACCGACGACATGCTGAAACAGCCGTTTCAGCGTGCCGGACGGCAACGCACATATCATAGCACAGATATCAGAAAAAGACCATAAAGAGACCTGTATTTACCAGTCTATTCTTTGTATTTTCGCCCGGACAGAATAAGAATACCGCGCCGCCTTGTTCAGACGGCGCGGCTCTTTGGATCAGTTGTTTTCAACTGTGTTGTTTTCGGCCTTGGGCAATCTGCCGCGATTGGCGAAGGTGGTCAGCAGATCATTCAGATCGATGCCGGTGGCTTCCTTCAGGCCTTCGACGATCTGGTTGGAGGAGCTCATCACATCCCTGACCATGCGGCTGGCGTTGCCGTCACCGTACATGACGATCTTGTCGGTCTGCGCCAGAGGCAGGGCGGCGTTCTTGACCATTTCGGGCAGAGCGGCCAGATACATTTCGAGGATGGAGGCTTCGCCCATCTTTTTCTGGGCTTCTGCTTTCTTTTCGATGGCTTCAGCCTCGGCAATACCCTTCGCGCGGATACCTTCCGCTTCCTGTTCCATCGCGAAACGGTGAGCTTCGGCTTCGGCACGCTGGGCCTCGGCACGCTGCAGGGCTTCGTATTTCTGCGCGTCGGCTTCACGCTGACGGCGGGCCAGTTCGGCTTCCGCTTCGCGCTCCGCCTGATACTTCTTGGCGTCGGCAGCCTTCTTTACCTCGGCGTCCAGCCTGCGCTCACGGATGGCGATCTCCTTTTCGGCAAGATCAGCTTCACGTTCGCGGCGGGCGATATCGGCATTGACACGGCTGACCTCGATGGTCTTGCGCTGGGTCTCCTGCTGGATGGAATAGGCGGCGTCGGCTTCGGCGCGTTTGGTATCGCTCCTGACCTGCATCTCAGCCTGCTGTACAGCCAGCGCGGCATTCTGTTCGGCGATCAGCTTATCGGCTTCCACACGGACGGCATTGGCTTCCTGAGAGGCGTTCGCGCTGGCGATGGCAATATCCCTCTGGGCGTTGGCTTTGGCGATCTGCGCGTTCTTGCGGATCTGTTCGACATTGTCGATACCCATGTTTTCGATGGTGCCGGCATTATCACGGAAATTCTGGATGTTGAAGTTGACGACCTCGATGCCCAGCTTCTGCATATCGGGCACGACGTTTTCAGTGATCTTCTTGGCAACGCCCTGACGATCCTGCACCATTTCCTTTAAGCCGACAGAACCCACGATCTCACGCATATTACCTTCAAGGACCTGCGTGACCATCGCGATCAGTTCGGCTTGCTTCATGCCGAGCAGGGTCTCGGCGGCGCGGGCCAGCAGGCCGGGGTCACTGGAGATCTTGACATTGGCGACACCGTCTACCATCACGTTGATGAATTCGTTGGTCGGTACGGCTTCGCTGGTCTTTACGTCTACCGTCATGACCTGCAAAGAAAGGACGTCCACTCTCTCAAGGAAAGGAATTCGCCATCCGGCTTTACCGATCAGGATCCTCTTCTTTCTCAGACCCGAGATGATATATGCTTTATCCGGGGGCGCTTTCAGGTATCCGGTAAGGATCAGCAGCAGTGCAAGCAACAGAAAGACGACGGGAAGAATGAAATACAGTTCCATGGTTTCCTCCTTATGGAAACACAGATTCGGTGATCTGCGTGGCCGGAACCGCCCGGCCCGGGCGTGTACCGCTCATCGGTACGTACAGATCGTATCGTTGAACAGTTTTTTCCACAAGAAGAGATGGTTCAAATGTCAGAAAGCGTGATCCAAATGTCAGATGAAAATCCTGAAGGGATCAGAAAAGTTCAGCGATCGCGGCCCGCCAGGCGGCGACGAAGGAACCGACGGTTTCATATCGCTTGTCCGGATCGGCGGCTGAGGCCTTCAGGATCACGGGGAGGAGGGGCTGCGGCGTATAGACGGTGTGCCCCTGAAGCGAAGGATCTCCCATCAGCAGGGCGGCCAGCCGTCCCAGCTTCCAGACCGTGGCGCGCTGGTCGATCGTTGCCCCTTTTTCCAGTTCTTCAGGCGACAGGAAATCCGCTTCTCCGGGAAGCCAGCCCATCAGATTCTGACAGGGATATTGACGGTAGAGATCGATATCACATACATGGATATCCGGCTGATCCATATTGATCAGGAGATTACGGGGAGACAGGTCAACAGCCATCCATCCGGTTTCAGCCAGTTGGAGATGGAGGGAAAAGACTTTTTCCAGCATCCTGAGTTTTTCAAGGACCGGCAGGGTATAGACGGCATCCGAGACCCGCAGCGTGTTCTCATCACGGAGAGGTTCACCGTCCACCCATTCATAAAACGCCGCGTAGCCGTTTCCGACCGGGCCGTGTGTGAGCAGACGCGGCAAGGCCGGATGAACAGGATAACGCTCTGCTGCCCGGCGAAGCGTGATCACCGCTTCTACCGGCGGGATGGTGGCGTTGACGGCAGGCGCGCCCGCGTATTTGACAAAAAGGCGGCCATAGCTGCCCTCCACACCGAAGCACAGATTGCCGGAGACCAGTTGATCCATGACCTTAAAGACCTGTCCGTAGGGGAGCAGGAAAGACAGATCGTGCGGCTCACGCATTTCAAAACGAATGCCGTTGATCTGAAAGAGCATAAGTGACCGCCTCCTGTGCTGTGTTTATCGTCTTTATTATAATCATCAGATGGGAAAGGAAGCAAGATGGCTGATACGATGACGATGTAAAAAATCTTAATTGTATAAATCCTGTATTTTTGCTATAATGACTTCTCGCGGGAAACCGCGGAACCCAGGGGGAGAACCCCGGCGCGAAAGGACAAGGCGCGTTATACATGCAGATCGAAAAGATAATGAGAGCCATCGGAACGGCGACCCGAATGATCCTCGAGAGCGGAGGGGAAACCTACCGCGCGGAGGAGACCGCCCTTCATATGGCCAGAGGCTTTGGCATACAGGACGTGGAGGTGTTCGCACTTCCGACGGGGATCATGATTACCCTGAATCAGGGGGAGGACAGTATCACCCGTATCATCCGTATTCATAAGGGGGAGACCAACCTGACCCGGCTGGATGAGTGCAACCGGATCTCCCGACAGGTGGCGGAAGGAAAACTGACCCCGGAGGAGACGATCGGGAGACTGCAGCGGATCGCGGATGATCAGGGCTACGCGCCCTGGTTGATGGTGGCCGCGTTTGCGGTCAGCTGCGGCTTCTTCTGTGTGATGTTCAACGGAAGGGTGCCTGATCTGCTGGTGGCCTGCTTCATCGGCTTTGTCAGCAGGCTGGTGATGAATCTGCTGACGGCGCATCAGGTGCCGGGCATGCTTTCCGGTATGATGCTGGGATTCCTGATGACATTGATCAGTCAGCTGTTCGGGATGCTGATCCCTCATCTGAATACGGAAGCGATCGTATCGGGCGCGCTGATGCCGTTACTGCCCGGGCTTGCCATGACAGCGGCGATCCGTGATACCATCCGCGGAGATCTGGTTTCCGGCGGGGCCAAGGTGACCGAAGCCAGTATGACCGCGGTCATGCTGGCAGCCGGCGCGGCGGTCATGCTGGCGATCTCTCCTCTGTCGCAGATAAATGAAGTGTTTGAGCCGTTGTGCGTACCTGTCAAGCTGACGGCCACCTTTATTGCCACTGCTTCCTTTGGCGTGCTGATGAATATCCGCTGGAAGAATTTCTTATTCGGCGCCGTTCTGGGGACCGTCGGCTACGGCATGTATCTGCTCTTTGATGAGACCGTCGGCGCATTCTTTATTGCCGCCATGTTCATGGCGATCCTCAGTGAAGGCACGGCGCGCCTGATGAAATGCACGGCGACCATCCTGATCACCCCCAGCATCATTCCTCTGGTGCCGGGTCTCGGTCTGTATCGCACCATGCTTTATCTGGTGCAGAGCAATTACCGGGCCTGCGCGCAGACCGGGATCTATACCTGTCTGGGGATCCTGTGTATCGCGCTGGCGCTGACCATTTCGGCTGTGCTGTTTGTGAATATCAGCAGACATTCCGCAGGAACCAAAAGAAAATAAAGACATACAAAACGGAGCCGCTCCGGATCCAAGATATCTGAAAGGAAAAGATAATATGCGTTTTCTGATCACCAATGATGACGGGATTGATTCTGTCGGCATTCAGGCTTTGAAGAATGCCGCGCTGCGCAGAGGCCACACCTGCTTTGTTTCCGCGCCTTTGCACCAGTGCAGCGCCAATTCACAGCATATCACGCTGTTTCAGCCCTTAAAGACCTTCCGACGTACCGAAGGCTATGAAGGCTGTGAGGCGTACGCGGTGGACGGTACGCCGGCGGACTGTGTGCGCATCAGTCAGCCTCTGTTCCATGATGTCCCGGTTGATTTTGTACTTTCCGGCATCAACTGGGGTGAGAATGTGGGCGCGGGCATCTATTACAGCGGTACGCTCGCGGCCGCGCGCGAGGCGTCCATGATGTATTACCGGGCCATCGCGGTCTCCATCGTGGGCGGCGCGGATGAAAAGGCCTTTGACGCCGCGGCGGAACGCGCGGTGATCATGGCGGAACAACTGAAGGAGACGGCATTCCCGCGGCTGGGTGTGATAAACCTCAATTTCCCGGCAACGGACGCGGAGACCTGGGGCGAAATGAAGCTTTGCCCGGCGGCGACTTCTTACTTCCATGACCGCTACAAAGCGAGGGAGGACGAAGACGGTGAGCGGGTGTTTGAACTGCAGCACGGCAGCACGATGGAGGAGCCGGAAGAGGGGACCGAATCGTATTATCTGCGCCGCAATCATCCGACCTGTACTTTTTTGACGGGTTACAATAATATAAATGCAGAATTTGCCGCGACATTTGCGAACCTGACCTGAAGAGAACCTGCATCTTTAGAATATGGACCTGTGGCGGCCGAAAATGCAAGAAAAATGCAGGAAACCCTGCAATAAACTTGCAAATTTGACTGACGCGCGTTATAATAGATGCAGCCAATGAGGAGGAAGCACCATGGAAGAGACAAGACTGATCGGTCAACTGAATCTCAACGGAAAAAAGCTTTCCAAGGGTCATGCCCGTATCGCGGATTTTATTGAAAAGCATTATGATAAAGCGGTTTTTATGACAGCCAGTGTTCTGGGGGATACAGTGGGTGTCAGCGAATCCACGGTGGTACGCTTTGCCTCCGCGCTGGGCTATGAAGGCTATCCGGAAATGCAGAAATCCCTTCAGGAACTGGTGCGTCATCGTCTCACCAGCGCGCAGCGTTTTGAGATGACGGCGGATGTTTCCCGAAAGGACGCGATGAGCCGTGTTCTGAAAACAGACATGAACAACATCCGCAACACGATCGAAGAGATCAATGAGGATAAATTCCTTCAGGTGGTCGATTCCATCAAGGACGCTTCCACGATCTATGTGCTGGGGCTGCGCAGCGCCGCGCCGCTCAGTGAATTTTTCGGCTATTATCTGCACTTCATTTTTGATGATGTCCGCGTGGTCGGTGTCGGATCGACCGATGTTTTTGAGTCGATCGCGCGCATCGGCAAAGGGGATGTGCTGATCGGCATTTCTTTCCCGCGCTATTCCACCCGTACGCTGGAGGCGATGCGTTTCGCCCGCAAGCACGGGGCCACGGTGGTCGGCCTGACGGACGGTCCCATGAGTCCGCTGGTCAATGAGGCGGAGGTGTGTCTCAGCGCACGTACCGATATGGCCAGTTTTGTGGATTCACTGGTCGCCCCCCTCAGCGTGATCAACGCGCTGCTCGTGGCGCTGGCGATCGAAAAGAAGGGCGACCTGAGCCGCAATCTTGACCGCCTTGAGGAGATCTGGAATGCATTCAGCATTTATACCAACAAAGAATGATGTGATCGTGATCGGCGGCGGCGCGGCCGGGCTGATGGCAGCCTATTTCGCGGCAGCGAACGGCGCGAAGACATTGCTGATCGAAAAGAATGAGAAGCTGGGCAAGAAGATCTACATTACCGGCAAAGGCCGCTGCAACGTGACCAATGATACCCTGGATAATGAGGAATTTCTGCGCCATGTGATGCGGAATCCGCGTTTCCTGTACGGAGCGCTGAAGCATTTCAGCCCGCAGGATATGCAGGCCCTGCTGGAGCAGCTGGGCTGCCCTGTGAAGGTGGAACGCGGACGCAGGGTGTTCCCGGTCTCCGATAAGGCCAGCGATGTCACGCGGGCCCTGGAGAGCGGTGTGCGTTCCATGGGAGGGAGCATCCGTCTGAGTACGGAAGTGAAAGAGCTGCTCTGTGAAGGGGACGCGATCCGGGGCGTGCTGCTGAAGGACGGAACGCGCCTGGAGGCTGCTGCTGTGATCGTCTGCACCGGCGGGCTTTCTTATCCTTCCACCGGTTCTACGGGGGATGGCTACCGTTTCGCGAAGGAAACAGGGCATCAGCTGATGCCGACTTCGCCGAGCCTGACAGGGCTCAATACAGCGGAAAACTGGCCTTCCGCGCTGGAGGGGCTCTCGCTTAAAAACATCGGCCTGACCTGTACGCGGGGTCAGAAGGTGCTGTATAAAGAGCAGGGAGAGATGCTGTTCACGCATTACGGGATTTCCGGTCCGCTCGTGCTGCAGCTGAGCAGCATGCTGGCCGGAGAGGATCTGAAAGATGTTCGTATCCTGCTGGATCTGAAGAGCGCGCTGACCAATGAGCAGCTGGATGAACGCCTGCAGCGTGAGATCCGTGAAAACGGCGCCCGTCAGTTTGATAACATGCTGAAGAATCTGCTGCCGCAGCGAATGGCGGAGTTATTCCCCAAGCTGTGCGGGATCGACGGTACAGAAAAGTGCGGACAGATCAGCCTTGAGAAGCGGAGAACGCTGCTGACGATGCTGAAGGCGCTGCCGCTCACGCCCGCGTCCCTGCGCGGATATAACGAAGCCGTCGTCACACGGGGCGGTGTCAGCGTAAAGGATGTGTCTCCGCGCGACTGTCAGAGCAAACTCATCCGCGGGCTTTATTTCGCGGGCGAGGTACTGGATCTGGATGCCCATACCGGCGGCTATAACCTGCAGATCGCGTTTTCAACCGCGGCGCTGGCCGGGGAAAACGCCGCTCTGCAGGCGCTGACGGCGCAGGAAGCATAAGTTTGCTTCATCGAGATCGATAACGACTTCGCACAGGCGGCCTGAACTGTTATGTTTTTTATCAGCGAGGGCATACCTGTACGATGTTGTCTGAAAGATAATAAACAGTAAGATCGGAATAATAATAACATGCAGTATATTGTAGTGGACCTGGAATGGAACCAGCCGACAAGCTATAATTCTCCGGCTTTCAAAAAGGTGGGGGGAAAGCTTCTTTTTGAGATGATCCAGATCGGCGCCGTGCGCGTCAATGAAAAGCTGGAGGTGACGGACAGCTTCTGTAAACTGATCCGCCCCATACACTACACCCGTCTGCATCCGCGTATCCGCCGGATCACTCACATTGAACAGGAGATGCTGGAGGAAGCGGATCTGTTCTGTGATGTGATGGATGAGTTCAGCGCGTGGTGCGGCGAGGATTGCATCCTGCTCACCTGGGGATGCGATGACATTTCCGTGCTGGATCAGAACATGACCTTCTTTGAGAGCAAGGCGAAGATCGCACCGATGTATGATATGCAGCGCCTCTTCGGAGAACTGAGCGGCAACAGCAAGGAACGGAAAGGGCTGAAGGCTGCCATGGAGCAGCTGCAGATCCAGCCTGATGAGGAGGAAATGCCTTTCCATAACGCGCTGAATGACGCCTACTATACCGCGCTGGTATTCGCTACCTTCCCGGAACCGGAGAAGGTGCTGAATTACCCGCTTGTTCCCCGGAAACTGCAGCATATCGAACACCGCAAGGAACAGCAGGTGGCTATCCGCGTGAAAAACGAGGAGGAAGGCCTACGCAGCGCCACGGCCAATATGCCGAACTGCCCGGTATGCGGCAAAAAATTCGAACTGACAGAGGGCTACGTGCTGCAGGACGACGGCAGCAGGATCGCGCTGAGCGAATGCCCCAATCACGGCCTGATGATGAGCCGCATCCGTTTTGAGAAGGATGAGAACGGGAAAAAGGTGCTCACCCGTTCTGTGACACTTTCGGATGAGCAGAGCAAGGCTTATGTGGCGACCAAGCATCTGCAATGGCAGCGCAAGCTGGCGATGCAGGCGGAGCATCAGACGGAATAAACAGGATCAGTCTTTTCTTTTTGACCTCCGTTCAGAGGTGCCTTATGTATACGATCATTAACGGTGAAAACAAAAAAACATTTGATCACGCGCTGACAGCGGGAGAGATCCTGCAGACGATGTGCCCTAAAACGGACGCGCTGGCCTGTCTGCTGGACGGACAACTGCTGGAACTGAATAATCTGGTATGCAGGGACGCGCGCGTTTCGCCTGTTACCTACGCGGATGACGAGGGACGGCGGATCTACGAGCGCGGCGTTCGCTTTATTCTGCTGCTGGCGGCCCGGCGTGTGCTGCCGGGGCTGAAGATCCGTATCGAGAATTCGCTTGGATACGGCGTGTATATGCGCCTTGTGCAGAAGGAAGTGACAGAGGAAGAACTGGCGCTTCTTGAAAAGGAGATGCATGCTCTTGTCAGCATGGATCTGCCGTTCATCAAGGAAAAGTGGACGCGTGAGCGCGCGCTTGAGTATTTCACGGCGCAGGGCGCGGAGGATAAGGTGAAGCTGCTTTCCTATCGCCCGTACGACTGGTTCTATGTATATAACTGCGGCGGTATGGCGGAATACTTCTATGGCGCCATGCCTGTTTCGACAGGATGCGTGAAGGCTTTCAGTCTCTGGAAATGCCGCGATGGTTTTGTGATGCAGCTTCCTTCTCCGGAAAGCCCCGACAAGCCGGCTCCCGCGGTGGAGCGTCCGCGTCATCTGGCGGCCTTTGATGAATCGAATGAGTGGTGCCGTATTCTGCGCTGCACCAATGTGACCGATGTGAATGAAATGATCCGCAGCGGGACATTCAGGGAGTTTATCCGCGTAAACGAAGCATTGCAGGATAAATCTGCTGCCGCTGTCGCGGAGAAGGTGGCCCGGAAAGGCGCGCGGGCGGTCTTTATCGCGGGACCGTCTTCCAGCGGAAAGACGACCTTTGCCAATCGTCTCCGCATTCAATTGCGCGTGCTGGGATATAATCCAAAACTGATCTCGCTGGATGATTTCTATCTGGATCGGAAGGATCTGCCGCTGGAAGCCGACGGAAAGCCGGATTTGGAGGCGCTGACCGCGCTGGATGTGCCGATGATCCGCAAGTGTGTGGGAGAACTGCTGGACGGAAAAACAGTAGAGATGCCGCTTTATGATTTCCATACCCAGAGCCGTAAGCCGGAAGGCGTGATGATGAATCTGGCGAAGGATGAGCTGCTGATCGTAGAGGGCATTCACGGATTGAATCCCGCGCTTCATACTGCTTTCGATCCCGGACTGATCTTCAAGGTATTCATCACGGAACTGACCTGCCTGAACCTGGATGATCATAACCGGATCCGTACCACCGACGCCAGGCTGATGAGAAGGATCGTGAGGGATCATCAGTTCCGCGGAACACCCCCGGTGGATACACTGGCAATGTGGGCCAGTGTGCGCCGCGGCGAAGAAAAGTGGATCTTCCCCTATCAGGAACAGGCGGATGTGGTCTTCAATTCGGTGCTTCATTATGAACTGCCCTTTATCCGGAACATCGCTTACGATCTTTTGAAGCGCATTCCCGCGGACAACCCCTATCATCTGGTGTCACAGCGTCTGATCAAGATCCTGAATTATATTCTGCCCGCGCCGGTGAACGCCATGACGGAGATCCCGCCGCTGAGTATTCTGCGCGAGTTCATCGGAGGCAATACCTTCTACGCGGAATCGTGACCGACGATGATATAACAAAAAAAGCAGCCGCAGGGCTGCTTCAGACCATCAACAAAGTAAAGCGTCTGTGCAAAAAAAAGCACAGGCGCTTTTTG
>CALCTW010000012.1 GCA_937907055.1 uncultured Clostridia bacterium
CACTAAGAGAAGTATGATTCATACTTCTCTTTTTTGTTGTTAATCTGTAAATTACTTAACTTTTGCTGAAAAGGGTTTATCTTTATAGAAAAGTAAGATTATATAGTAAAAACCCCTTCGCATAAGAAGGGGTTCAGTTACAGAAGATACTGCCTTACTGTGTAATACTGTAAAGCTTTGCGACGACTTCTTCGATTGAAAGATCATCACAATCGATCGTGTGATCGGCATATTTGAGATAAAGTGCCTCACGGGCGTGGAACATGTCTTCCATCGTTTCACCCGGCTTGAGAAGGATCCCGCGCGTCGTGATATTGGAGATACGGTTCATCATCACATTAAAACTGACTTTCAAATAAACGATGATCCCATCTTTGCCGAGATGCTCCATCGCTGAAGGATAGTAGACCGCGCTTCCGCCTGTAGAGACGACGGTATTCTGATCATGGAAGGAAAGCAGGGCTTCTTCTTCGGCCTTTGCGAAATAGGCTGTTCCCTTCTGATCAATGATCGCCTGGAGAGATGAGCCTTCTCTGGACTGGATCAGAAGATCTGTATCGACAAAGCTTTTACACAGCGATTTCGCGATCAACACTCCGCAGGTACTTTTTCCGCAGCCGGGCATCCCGATCAGGATCATATTGGATTTCTTCATATATAATATCTCCTGATAATAAACATTGGTGTCACAAGACAATGCATTATAGCACATCAAACTCTTCATAACAAGCATGAGAGATCGAACGATAAAGTATTAGAGTTACGGATGTAAAATGAGAAAAGAATGATGATTGCACAAAAATAGCGGCTATGATATAATGGTGATACTCGGAACGGAGGTAAATCAATATGAAAAAAGTCAATCGTGAAATGGATATCATAAAAATTGACCCCTGGCTGGTGCCTTTCAAGGACGAACTGGAACTGAGAATGAGCCGTTATCACGAAATGCTGACCCGCCTGACGAATGATAAGAAATCGATCGAGGATTACGCGGACGGCTATGACTATTTTGGTTTTCATCGTACTGAAACCGGATGGGTGTTCCGTGAATGGCTTCCCGGCGCGGATGAAGTGCATCTGATCGGTGATTTCAACAGCTGGGACCGCGAAGCGTCTCCGTTGAAAATGATTGGAAACGGCGTGTGGGAGATCACATTTGAGGGAAAAGACGCTCTCAAGCATGGTCAGTATGTGAAATTGTGGGTGCGCCGCGGCGGTGATACCTTTGAGCGCACGCCTGCTTATATCTATCGTATGCATCAGGATCCAAATACCAGAAGGCTTTGCGGACAGATCTGGGCACCGGAGAAACCGTTTGAATGGACTGATTCCAAGCCCCGCAAAGTGACGACACCGGTCATTTATGAAGCGCATATCGGTATGGGTCAGGATAAGGAAGGCATCGGTACTTATCGTGAGTTCGCGGATAACAATCTTGAACGCATCAAGTCGCTTGGATATAACACAGTACAGCTGATGGCGATTCAGGAGCATCCGTATTATGCTTCGTTTGGTTATCAGGTGACCAATTTCTTCGCGGCCAGCAGCTGGTACGGAGAGCCGGAAGACCTGAAATATCTGATCAATAAAGCGCACAGTCTTGGTTTGATCGTTCTGCTGGATGTGGTGCATTCCCATGCCTGTCCCAATATCGGGGAAGGTCTGAACCAGCAGGACGGTACGGAAGATCAGTATTTCCTTTATGGCGGACGCGGATGGCATCCCGCGTGGGGAACAAGGCTGTTTGATTACGCAAAAACGGAAGTTGCTCATTTTCTGCTGAGCAACCTGAAATTCTGGCAGACGGAGTATCATTTTGATGGGTTCCGTTTCGACGGTGTGACCAGTATGATCTATCAGGATCATGGTCTTGGCACTTCCTTCATGGAATATAAGCAGTACTTCGGCTTTAATACCAATCTTGACGCGCTGAATTATCTGCAGCTGGCCAATCAACTGATCCATCATGTGAATAAAAACGCCATTACCATCAGCGAGGAAATGAGCGGTATGCCCGGCATGTGCATCCCGGTCGAAAAGGGCGGTATCGGCTTTGATTACCGACTTTCCATGGGTCTGCCGGATTTCTGGATCAAGCTGCTCAAGGAATACCGCGACGAAGAATGGGATATGTTCAAACTCTGGTATGAGCTGACCACCCGCCGTCCGCAGGAAAAGTGCATTGCCTATTGCGAGAGCCATGACCAGGCGCTGGTCGGCGATAAAACGATCATGTTCCGCATGGCGGATGCCGAGATGTATTACGGCATGAACAAGGATTATCATTCCGTGATGATCGACCGCGCGATGGACTATCATAAGATGATCCGTTTTGTGACGCTTGTTCTTGGAGGAGACGGCTATCTCAACTTCATGGGCAATGAATTCGGACATCCGGAATGGATCGATTTCCCGCGTGAAGGAAACGGCTGGAGCTATAAATACGCTCGCAGGCAGTGGTCTTTAGCCAAGAATTCGATGCTGAAGTATGAATGGCTGGAGCACTTTGATCAGGCGATGCATCGCTTCGCGGCAAAGAATAAGGTGCTTCAGGCCAAGGATACGGCCAGCATCTGGATCGATCAGAGCAGGAAGATCTTCTGTTTCGTGAAGGGCGGTCTGCTGTATCTGTTCAATTTCAACACCAATACCAGTGAGAACAAGTACTTTGTGCCGGTCGATCTGATTGGCGCGGGCGATTATCAGGTGATCTTCTCCACGGATGAGGCTGACTTCGGCGGTTTCAGCCGGATCAGCTCGGATGTGATCTACCACACCGAAACAGAGGGAAACAAGACCGGCTTCTATGTTTATACCCCCTGCCGTACAGCAATGGTGTTTAAGAAGATCAAGTGATCGGAAAAGCAGCGATCATCTGATATGCGTTGTTGCAGGACCCCGTAAAAATTGATAAAAGGGGAAGAATTATATGAAAAGATGGATTTCGACCGCGATCATCATGGTGATGATGATCACAATGTGTGCTTTCGCGGGTGCCTTTGCGGAAGAAAGCACATATGCTGTGGACTTTGAAGATATGTCCTCATCCATGTTTACCATGAGCGGCAGCGTTCGTTTGTCAGTCAGCGGCGATCAGGCGCATAAAGGAAAGTACAGCCTGAAGGTGTCTGATCGCAAGCAGAACGACTGGGATGCCGCGGATCTGAGGATCGGCAATACACCGATCGCGGCCGGCGAAGAATTTTCGCTTTCGGTGTGGGTGTATGTTGAAAGTGACGAGGCCGGTGATTTTACGATCGGCAAGGCCGGCGGAGATTACGCTTATCTGAAGACAGCGCGGATCAACGGCCGTGAATGGACCTGTATTTCTTTCAAAGCGACGGTCGATGAACTGCAGAATCTGCGCTTCATGACGACCAGCAGCAACTGGATCGGATGCGCTTATTATGTGGATGATCTGACCATTACGGCAAAGACGGCGGAAGCCACTTCCCTCTTCGGCTTTTTCAGAAGGTACAAGAGGCTGATGGTGATGTTCTGCGGGGCAACGCTCATCTTCTGCTGCCACAACACCACGACGAACTTTATGATCAACGTGACGGAAAATATCGGCGGAGACACGTCGGACATGGGCAATCTCTCTTCCTTCATGGCACTGATGGAATTGCCGATGATGCTGCTTATGAGCCGCGCCATCAAAAAAGTGAAGGTTTCAAACCTCATGTATATTGCTTTTGCCGTGTTCGCCGTAAAAGGCTTTGCCATTGCTTTTACGCCGACCGTGGGCGCAATGTACGCCGTCTTCATTCTGCAGGCATTTTCCTTCGCCATCTATACGCCGGGAATCGTGCCGTATCTGGAAAGGACCGTGCCTTATGAAGACTCCGCCAAGGCCCAGATGCTCGGCTACGCGGTGACAACGCTCGGTTCCGTCCTCTGCAGCCTGGTTTGC
>CALCTW010000013.1 GCA_937907055.1 uncultured Clostridia bacterium
GCCCGCCAGCATCGCGCCGGTGAAGGTGGGATCAGCCATGCGCTGGCAGACATTATCGACCGCGAAAACGTTGATATACTTGACGCCCTGCGCACGGGCCTTCTTATCCAGACCGGCCTTGACGAAGGAGATGAACCAGCCGCCGTTGCCGTTGGGGGAGGTGGCCACACGATCCTTGGCTTCCAGCAGCACCTTGCCGTCAAAGCCGCAGGCAGGCGCCATTTCCTGCTTGAAGAACTCCACATATTCGGGATTGTAGCCGAAGTAGTTCTTCTCCGCCAGGAATTCACGGGTATCCTGATCGTTCTTTTCAGAGGTCATGATGTACAGCGGCACCCATTCACCGGCACGATCGACCACATCCATCAGATTGGCGATCAGACGCTCGAAAATGTAAACATCCTTGGTGATGCCGATATTGTACATGCCCTTGGGCTTATCGGAGCCCAGACGGGTGCCCATACCGCCGGCCAGCAGCAGCGCGCCGACTTCGTGCTTGCGGATGGATTCAAGACCGATCGCGTCATACTTTTCACGGTTCGCGGCGATCTCTTCGATACCGACAGCATCGGTGACAGGGGTGATAACACCCTTGGGGGTTTCCTTCACGCCATCCTTGACCAGATCGATCAGGGAGAAGTCGATCTCACTGATCTGCTGCAGCAGAGAAGCCTGCTGTTCAGCATTCAGCTCATCGTAATACTTGAGCAGCTGATCCTGGCCGATGGATTCGAGCTTCGCGCGGATTTCCTGTACATTCATGGTCATTTACTCCTTTACCGGAGAGATGATCTCCCCAATGATTGATTTGACAGATACCGAGCGCCTTCCGGACAACACAAGAAAGTCCGAAAAAGTGCCCAATAATAATATATTCCAAATAAGGATAAAATCCTTTATGGAAAACAAGAAAAGTGCCGAAAAATGATGCTTTTGCCTGTTTATTCACTCACGAACCGCGACCGCGGTGAATTCGCCGGGCAGGCGTTCATTTTCCCAAGCCGGGTGCTCGTCAAAACGCTGAAGGCGGAAGCCGTTCTGCAATATGGCATTCAGGATCTCGCTGATGGTATATTTGCGATAAAGGCATTTGGGGATCCGGCTGCGTTCGGATTCATCATAGAACCGCGCGTGCGCCATCTCCCCTTCAAACACATCTGAAGAAAAATAGCCCATGACAGGCTGTTCCAGACGCAGCGCGTCCGTGATCTTCGTAAAGGGATGAAAATCGCTGCAGATCATGGTTCCGCCCGGCTTCAGCAGCGCGCGCTGGACACGCATGAACGCGTCGATATCGTGGAAATAGTGCAGAATACCGCCTTCCATGAACACAACATCAAAATACCCGCCGTATTTCTGAAGATCCGCCTCCAGCACATCCCCGACCACATAATCGATCTGCACCCCGGCTGCCTGCGCGACCTCAAGAGCGTAACGGCGATTGGCTTCAGAGATATCAAAGACCGTCACTTCTGCCCCGAGCAGCGCCAGAGGAACGGCCTTTTTGCCGCAGGAGCCGCAGATATTGGCGACACGAAGCCCGGCATAGTGATCAAAATAAGCGGCATAGCGGCGCAGACTCTTTTCAGGATCTGCCTGATCCTGCTTTGCGCGCTCCCGCGGAGTACCATTATGGCAGACCCAGAACGCGTAGGCATCATACTCCCAGGCCTGTTTATTCTGCCTGCTGTATTCTTCCATCATCATACCCTTTCGGCCCGTTCAGTCCATCGCCGCGATACGCAGGATCACGCGCGGCAGAATGACCTTCCTGCCATGATCATACCGAGCTTCCTCTTCTTCCGTGCGGCCGATCAGTGCTGTGCCGGAGGCGGAATTATCCGAGACGACCAGCAGGGCGATGGCCGGGACCTCCAGCAAAGCCGACATGGTGTAAAAAGCCGCGGTCTCCATCTCGATCAGATCGGTATCAAATGAACGGATCTCATCAAGATGCGTGTATTCAAGCGCGACGGACGGCGTGCAGAACACGGTGGCCGGTTTCAGGGTATCCCCCTTTTCCGCGCACAAAGCAATGACACGATCAACAAATTTCCGGTCAGGATAGATCTTTTCGAACGGCACGTGATCACGAATGCTTTCCTTAAGATATGTAAGGGCATAACCGCTGTCAATGGAATAAGAAGGCGTACAGAGATCGCCGAGCAGGAAATCCGCCTTCAGCGCGCCGACAGCTCCGACAAAGATCAGTTTTTCGAACTGAAGCTCCGCGCAGAGGGCAAGATGATCGATCACGTTGGCATCCGTGGTCCCGGTTTTGACCCACGCGATCTTCATGCCGTTTGCTTCGATGAGATAGGCCGCGTTGCAGGAGCCTTCCCGAAGGAGCGTGACACAGCCCAGTTCTTCCATTTTCAGTTTGTACGGGGTGTAGGTCGGCGCGATCACCAGCGCGTCATAGACCGTCTCCTCGTCAAATCCGAAAACGAGAGAAGCCATGTGCTGCGCGTTATACTGATGGAAGCTTTGAAGGATCCTTATCATCTTATCCTGCATATGTTTTCCTTTCGGGATCAGGGATCAAAATACATTTTTCTGTTATAGATCAGAACAGTGTGTCCAGCAGCTGATACCAGCGCAATTTTTCCGTGTCCGGACGGATGCCGAGCGCGTCAAACAGCAAATCCGCTTTGCAATCCGGATAAACCTTACCGCCGTAAGCACCCTGCGCGTTACGCTGCAGACTGCCGCAGCAATCCGCGATATCCCGCCAGCGATCCCCGATGCCGAAAGTGTCAAGATCGATAAAGCCGCTGATACGGTCGTTTTCGAGCAGAAGATTCGGCAGACAGAAATCGCCGTGTGAAAGCACAGGCTCCTCCTCCGGTCGGTTGTCGATCAGCCACCGGAGGAGCGCCTCCGGATCTCTGAAGCCGCCCATACCGAAGGTTTCCGGCCCGGCGTTTTTGATGTCCACAAGGCCGCGCTCCACACGATCGGCCGCTTCGGCTAATTCGGTATCCAGGCCGCGCGTACGCGGACAGCCCCCGGGATCGGTATGCCAGAGCATCTGCATCGCCTCGGCAAGAAGGGGGATCAGCACCTTCGGACGGGAGAGATAGACATCATCACAGGCCATAGTACCTGTGACACGGGACATCAGGAGATATTGATGATCGGCCTCCTGCTCAAACGCGATCACCCGGGGCGCGGGCAACCGGCCCTGCAGCCACTGCATGACATGAACGGTCTGTTCATTGCGCGGATCCGCGGGGGTGATCCTGAGAACGGAATCATCAAAAAGCATGACCTTCGCGCCGGACAGACCGGTCTGATCGGCAGTATACGTCTTGCCGCCGACCAGCTGGGCGATCTTCTGCGGCAAGATAAGCGGTATATTCATCGTATTCATATTTTTGTTTGAAATATATAAGAAGAAGTTAAGTCGGCATATAAAGCGAGCGCATAATTGCTTTCATCAAAGATATCTGCCCTCTGCTGCTTCACAAAGCCTTCAAGATCGACCGCGCTTCGTCGATCCTTCCGTTACCGGTTCAGCGTCATAAGAGCTACGGTCTCCACATGCTCGGTGAACGGGAAGAGATCGACCGGCTTGACGAACTCCGGCGCGTAATCATACCCGGACAGCAGAAGCACATCCCGCGCGAGAGATTCCGGGAAGCAGGAAATGTAGACGATCTTTTCCGGGGCATGCTCCGCCAGCGCCTTCAGGAAAGCCACATCGCAGCCGGCGCGCGGCGGATCGACAAAAACGCAGTCAAAGTGTTCCTTGCTGTTCTTCAGTGCCTGCATGACATCACCGCAGGTGAAGGTGATATTTTCGATGCGGTTGACCCTCGCGCTCTTCTGCGCGCAGAGAACGGAGGGCTTGACGATCTCGACCCCGGTCACCTGACGGGCTTCCCGGGCCGCGCGCATGCCGATGACGCCCACGCCGCAATACGCGTCCAGCACATTTTCTGTGCCGGTGAGACCGGCGGTTTTGACCGCGAGATCGTATAACTTTTCCGCCTGCGGCGTATGCACCTGATAGAAGGTGCGGCCGGTCAGGCAGACCTTGAGACCGCACATGGTGTCCCACAGTTCATCGCGTCCGGCCAGCAGTTTATCCTTGAAGCCGAAGATCGCGCTGTTATCCCGCGGATTATAATTCTGCACAACACCGCGGACTTCGGGGTATTTTTCGATGATCTTCTTCGCGATGGCTTCGCCGTTCGGCAATTCTTCCGTGCCGGTCACCAGCGTGACGACGGTCTCGCCGCTGCGAGCGCCGCGGCGGATCTGCATATGGCGCAGAACGCCCTTGTGGTAATCCTCGCGGTAGGCGCTTAAGCCTTCCTTTGCCAGAAGTTCCGTGATGCCAAAGGCCATCCGGCAGGCTTCCGGATCCTCCAGCAGACAATCCTTGATGCTGATGACCTGATGTGTGCCGCTTTTATAGATCCCGCTGTACAGGCTCTGCTTACCGTTCGCGAAGGTGCGCAGGACCTTGTTGCGGTAATGGACAGGCATTTCCGCGCCCATGATCTTTTCAGACTGAGGGAAAAGCTTCTTAATGCGCGCTTCCTTCTTTTTCAGGGTATCCCCGTACATCTGATCGATATCGCGGCAGCCGCCGCAGCCTTTATCATAAAACGGACACTTCATCGCTGTTCCTCTTTTCCTGTCACGCGCTCCGCGTATCTATGCTCATTCTATCACAAACAACGGTGTTTGTACAGTTCGGCATCAGCAAAAGCGGAGACCCTGCGGCCTCCGCTTTCATATGAATGATTTTCGATTATTTGCTGCCCTTTTTCTTCTTTTCATAATAGGCGTCCGCTTCCTCACGCCAGGCATCGGTCACCGGCTCACAGGCACGGATCGACTTTACAGCCATGCTGACCGCCTGATAATTGAGCTGCGTTCCCCTGGCATCACACGCGTAGTTGACCGCGCGCTCCCTGTCGATCCCGAACCGGCCCGCCGTTTCGACAGCGTCGATATTCGCGCCCATGAAAATGAATTCCCAGCCATAGCGCTCTTTCTGACGCTCGATCATCTGCTTCACTTTCCCGGATGTATACTGACGGCTCGCGTTCTCTTCGCCGTCAGTGGTAATGACAAAGACCGTCTTTTCCGGCACATCCTCATTTCGCGCGTACTTATGTACATTGCCGATATGATGGACGGCACCGCCGATCGCGTCGATCAGCGCGGTACAGCCGCCGACATTGTAATCCTTACGGGTCATGGCCGGGATCTCGCTCAGCGGCACACGGTCAAAGATGACATGGCTGTCATCACTGAAAAGAACAACGGACACCAGTGCTTCGCCCTCAGCTTCCTTCTGCTTTTCGATGAGACTGTTGAAGCCGCCGATCGTATCCGCCTCCAGCCCGGACATCGAACCGCTCTTATCCAGAATAAATACCATTTCAGTCAAACCCTTTTTCATGTTTTGTTCCTCCTTCACAGACTGTATCACGATCGCCGTTTCTCACCCGGCAATATGATCATAACTGATTTGAAAGAACAAAAGGTCACCTGCAAGGCGACATTTTAAGAGTATTCGGCAGTCCGCGATACCGCGGCGTGATCCCGCCGCGGAACGTTTTCTCCCTTTCGAACCGGGCAGCAATTGTTCTTTTATTGTTCATGGGTTGATTTATTGATCCGTCAGGCGCATAATATACACGCAGTGACAAATTCAGCCCTGCGGGCGGATTTTGCCCCACATGCACATAAAAGATGAAATCAATTGATCAATTTGGAGGTATATGACTTATGGAACGCGTATTCAACTTCAATCCCGGCCCTTCCATGCTTCCCCTTCCTGTGCTGGAAAAGATCCAGAAGGAAATGCTGAGTTACGGCACTACCGGAATGTCCGTGATGGAAATGAGTCACCGCGCGAAGGATTACCTCGCGATCTATGACGAGACCGAAGCCACCCTGCGTGATCTGATGCATATCAGCGATGATTACGCCGTTCTCTTCCTGCACGGCGGCGCGACCCTGTTCTTTGCCGGTGTGCCCTATAACCTGAATGTGACCGGCAAGGCCGACTACATCGACAGCGGCAACTTCGCTCACGGCGCGGCTGTGGAGGCTGCGAAGTACAGCGATGCCCGTATCATCGCCTCCAGCCGCGAAGATAACTACACCTATATCCCTGACTGGACCGGTAAGCTGAACGCCGATGCCGACTATGTGCACATCACCACCAACAACACCATCTTCGGCACCCATTTCACCAAGCTGCCCGAAGGCCCCGCTCCCATCGTGGCGGATATGTCCTCCAACATTTTGGGCGAAGTGTATGATGTGAACAAGTTCGGTGTCATCTACGCCGGCGCGCAGAAGAACATCGGTATCTCCGGCATGTGCGTTGCCATCATCCGCAAGGATCTGTTCGGCAAGGCCCGCAAGGATTGCCCCAAGGTAATGAACTGGGAAAAGGAAGCCGAGAACGGCAGCATGATCAACACCCCCAACACCTTTGCCATCTATGTGGCCGGTGAGTGCATGAAGTGGGTGAAGGCTCAGGGCGGCGTTGAAGGCATCGAAGTGATCAACAAGCAGAAGGCCGCGCTGCTGTATGACTATATCGACAACAGCACCTTCTATACCTCCCCCGTTCGCAAGGAAGACCGTTCCATCATGAACGTGCCCTTCGTGACCGGCAACGCTGATACTGATGCCGCCTTTGTGAAGTTTGCCGCGGCCAACGGTCTGGCCGGTCTGAAGGGACATCGTCTGGTCGGCGGTATGCGCGCCAGCATCTACAACGCCATGCCCATGGAAGGCGTACAGAAGCTGGTGGATGTGATGAAGCAGTTTGAAATGCAGAATAAGTGACGGTTTGATTAAGGAGAACAGAGATTATGTATAAGATCAAAACACTGAATAAGATCTCCCCCCTCATCCACGATGTGCTTTCCGCCAATCAGTACATGATCAGCGATGGCGAAGAAGCGCCGGACGGCATTCTGGTCCGCAGTGCTTCCATGCATGAAATGACCATGCCGGCTTCCCTGCTGGCGGTTGCCCGTGCCGGTGCCGGTGTGAACAACATTCCGCTTGACAAGTGCTCCGAGGAAGGTATCGTGGTATTCAACACCCCCGGTGCCAATGCCAACGCCGTGGCCGAGCTGGTCATGGCCGGTCTGCTGCTCTCCAACCGCGATATCATCGGCGGTACCAACTGGGCGCAGGGCCTGAAGGGCCAGACCGGTGTGGATAAGCTGGTCGAAAAAGGCAAGGCGCAGTTTGTCGGTCCCGAGCTGAAGGGCAAGCGTCTGGCCGTGATCGGTCTGGGTGCCATCGGCGCGCTGGTAGCCAACATTGCTTCTCAGGGCTTTGGCATGGAAGTCGTGGGTTATGACCCCTACATCTCCATCGCGCATGCCTGGTCTCTGAGCCGTGCCGTGCGTCATGCCAATACGATCGAAGAAGCGGTAAAGGATGCTGATTACATCACCCTGCACATCCCGCTCATGAGCGAGACCAAGGGCATGATCAATGCCGCGTTCATCGCCTCCCTGAAGGACGGCGTGCGTATCATGAACTTCTCCCGCGCCGAACTGGCCAACTTTGACGATGTGAAGGACGCCCTGAACACCGGCAAGCTGGGCTGCTATGTGACCGACTTCCCCACCGACGCGCTGCTCGGTGTGAAGAACCTGATCTGCCTGCCCCACCTGGGCGCCTCCACCCCCGAAAGCGAAGACCGCTGCGCCGAAATGGCCGCTCAGGAGATCCGCGATTATCTGGAAAAGGGCATCATCCGCAACAGCGTCAATATGCCTGAGATCGTTCTGGGCATGCCGGAAGGCTACCGTGTGCTGATCATCCACCGCAATGTTGCCGGTGTCGTCTCCTCCATCTCCAGCCTGATCGCCGGACGCGGTGTGAACATTCAGAACATGCTGAACAAATCCCGCAACGATGTGGCTGTGACCGTGCTGGAACTGAGCCAGGCGCCCGACGAGACCCTCGTGACCGCGCTGAGCAAGCTGCAGAATGTGATCCGTGTACGCGTGATCGAATGATCAATTGAACCTGATACATAAAAAGAATGTGCCGAAAAAACGGCACATTCTTTTTTATTGCATTGCTCCGGGATCATTCACACGTCCGCGCCGGATGCCTGATGATCTCCGACAACAGCTTGGCCATGGCCTTCGCGCCCTGATGATTGGTATGAAGATGATGCTGTTGAAAAAATGGTTAATCATTTTAGAGAAGATGAATATCTTATATTATATGGCATGATGAATACGTGGGATAAAGACAAGTTACACTCAATTGTTTGGAATAGCCATGAATTCTTAGATGCAGAGATGATAGCACATCCATCCTGCTTTATAGCTAAAAAGCTATATGATGATTTGGGATTGTATGTTCCAAATAATGGATATTTGACAAAATGGGCATCACAGGGTGTGTTGATGTTAAATACAGTTCTTACAGTAAGAGCTCATCAGGCAAATTCGCATAAAGGAATAGGTTGGGAACAGTTTACAGATGCGGCGATTAAAGCGCTGAATGAACAGGACAGGCCGGTAGTCTATATGTTATGGGGAGCACCGGCCGGTAGAAAACAGGAAATGCTTAATAATAAAAAGCAGCTTGTACTGACAGCACCTCATCCAAGTCCGTTATCGGCATATAGAGGATTTTTTGGTTGCAAGCATTTTTCAATATGTAACAATTTTTTAAGAAATAATGGAATTAAAGAAATTGATTGGCAGATAGAAAATATTTAAGGGCGTAATATCATGAACAAAGTGGCAAAGACGGTTTTAATCAGTGCCATAGTATTAATTTTTGGTGTAACAGTACTATTTTTTGTATATTATGGAGTAAGCTATAATTCGGACGATAATACAGTAGCTAATCTTATTAATACAGGAAATGACTATATGAGTTCAGAGAGCTATCAGCTGGCTATTGATCAGTATGTGCAGGCATTAGAGTATGAACCGGAAAATAATGATTTAAAATCAGCAATAGCTCATGCATATGTATGTCTTGCGGGTACACTTAAAGATGACTCACAGGCGATTGAAGCGTATCAGAATGCGCTTACTTATAATGCACTTAATACAAATGCATATTGGGGAATGGCCGGTATTTACGAGGATAATGGTGATGAAGATAATGTTTTGATGACTCTTCGGACTGGATATGTAA
>CALCTW010000014.1 GCA_937907055.1 uncultured Clostridia bacterium
CGGTGAATCCGTCATCCGTCAGCGCGGTGGAATCATAGGTCTTGGCGTTGCTGTCTGCCGTAATGGTCACAGCCTTGCGTTCAATGCTCAGCAGACCATTCTCAACAGTCACCAGGTAGTTTCCAACGATGGTCGCGTTGATGGTCGTGACTTCCACGCCATCCACGGTCGCGATCACATTGGTCGTGCTGCCAAAGTCCGTGATGGTGCTTTCCGCGGTCATCACAACGGTAAAGATGTGAGGATCCGTGGGCTCCAGCGCGGTCGCGTCAAACAGCGGCTGCGTCAGGGGCTTGCTGTCATACACCTTGGTCGCGTCCTTGGCCGTTATGGTCACAGGCTTGTGCAGGATATTGAAGGTCTTGCTCTGCGTACCGGAATAGTTGTTGATACCGGTCACGGTCACAGTGGCAACACCCACGTTCAGGTTATCGCTGTAGGAGTAAACGAAGTCCTGACCCTCGACCAGCACAATGGATTCCGTTTCGGATACATTGTAGGTCACAACAGGCTTGGGCTCCCAGGCCAGCGCGCGGTAGATCTCATCATCCGGCTGCTCCATCACGATCTCGCCCACAGGCTTCGGCTTCACTTCAAGCACACCGGGTACGAGGTTCACGATGTAGTTGTCCGTAGCATCCACGGGATCGCCGCCCGCGGTGAAACGCTCGATGACAACGGATTCCGGAGCGATCTTGTTTGCATGCGTGCCCTTATCTGTCTGCTGACTGTCAGCAGTCATGTTCAGGGTGACGCTGTGCAGTTCGGACTTCGCCGTATGATCGGTCTCCATATCGGTGTAATCCACCGCGGTCTCATCCAGACCGATACCGGTGCCTTCGGTCACGGTGAAGCAACCGTTGGTCAGCGGCGTACCGTCATAGATCTTCTCATCGTTTTCAGCGGTGAGGGTGATGGTGCGCAGCGTGATCGTCACATCCAGAGAGGTGGAGTACACGATACCGCCGTCATTCACCACACAGGTGTACAGACCGGAATCCGCGACATCATAGATATCGATGGTCTTTTCCTCAGATACCTTGGTGATGCTCTCACCCACCGTGCGATACCACTGGTAGGTCGCGGAGGGATTGCAGGGTTCCTTGATGGAGAGCGTCGTCGGTGTGCCGTCATACACACGATTGACATCGCTTTGCGTTGTTACACCGTGTGTCGTTTCCTGAATGCTCTTTTCGATCTTCAGTTCCGCGATCACCGTATCACTGTCAAGGCAGTTATCCGTATTATCGGAGACAGCCGTCACCTCAAAGGTGTAGGTACCGTTGGTGGACAGATAACGGGTGATATTCAGGGTCACACTGGTGGCAGGGAAGGTCCAGGTATTCAGGACTGTGCCTTCCTTCTTCAGCACGATGCTGTAGGTGGGCGTGATGAAGGAAGCGCTGGCATCTTCGGTGCCCATGTTTTCCTTCATATTAATTGTGTTGCTGTTGGTGATCGTCTCACCGTCCTCCGCGGTGTAAGAGGGCGTGAAGGTCATCACCTGCTTCCAGCTGGTCTGACCATAGTAGCTCTCATTGCCGTTGACCTTGACAAGCTTCAGATCCTCAGGCGCGCTCAGCTTGGCCTGCCTGATCCGGATCGTCGTCTTCTCAGCGGTGGTCTCATCACCGGCGGTCATGGTGCTCCAGCCCGCAGTGAAGTTCTGGCTGGAATGGACAAAGGCATAGATATACCAGATACCGGCATCCGTGGGATGGCCGGCGGTCAGACCCTGCGCCTCAGCAAATTCCGCGGTATTGACCAGCGGATATACCGTACCGGCCGGGATCGGCGTATCAGTATAGTAGTAGTCGACCTGCGCGTTCTCAGGATTGCCCTTTTCCGTCGGGACCTCGTAATAGATACGGCTCTCACCGTAAGTCCATTCGGAGGATTCGATCGTCGGATAGATCTTCGCCTGCAGAACAGGAACGACCAGTTTGTATTCACGGGTCACGGAAGCGCCGTTGTCCAGACGGGTCGCCGTCACGCTGCACCAGATGGGGTACAGCACGGTGCCTTCCGCAACGATCACCTTCAGGCCATCGGGATAAGCCGTCTCATCCTCGCTGTTCCAGACCAGATCCGTCACACCGGTGATGGTGTTCGCCGGTCTGGGATAGTTATACTGCATCCTCCAGGCGGCGGTATAGGTGTAGCCGTCAGTATCCACGTTATCATCAACGACAGAAGGCGTAGTGATAACAGCAACATCGGTATTGGTATAGCCATATACCAGCGCTTCAGCGTCGACACCCTGATACTGCATCTGCATGGAAGCATCCAGCGTAGGCGCAGTCTTCTTGTAGGTGATCGTCACCGTCTCATCTTTGTCGTTGCTCTTGTTCGCGTTCAGCTGCACCTGCATGGTGACATCGGTCGCCTCAAGGAAATCAGCATCGCGGATCACGGGAGCCGTGATCTCGGTCAGGCTGCCGGTCTTCGCCGCGGAAACAGCATAACCGGTGTCATTGGCAGCAGATACCCTGATATCCGCCTTTTCACCGGCGATCAGCACGATGCAGGCAGAGGCCGCGTCTTCCGCGGTGTTCGTTTCATCAAGAACGGCTGTGATATTGACAAAGGCGTTCTCACCGGCGCCGGCCAGGGTGACCGCGTCGTTATTGAACTTGATATAGGTCTTCGCCGCGTACAGAGGCGCGCCGTTGCTGCTCTGCTCACTGTCAAGCACGTTGTCGGTGTTCGCGGAGAGCGTGGTGATCCTCAGTTCATAGCGGCCTTCGCCGTTTTCATGGATCGCGTCATAGAAATCATATGAAGCCATACCGGAAGCAGGCTGATCCACGGTCACAGTCATGACGACTTCAGCCGTACCGCCGTTCACCGAGCGTACCAGTTCCACCTGATAGCCGGAAACAGCCGTCTCAGAAATCGCTTCGATCGTATCCCACTTCGCGGTGCCGATCTCGTCATCCATCCACCGGTAGACCGGCGCGGCAAACTGAGCCTTCGTCACAGTCAGTTCACCGGAGGCGTATTCGATCGTATAGTTGTCATATTTTGCTTTCAGGGTAGAAGCAGCCGTATCCACGCTGATCGGCAGCACCGTACCGGCGGGAGTAGCAGCAGTATAACCGGTATCGATATACTGCACCGCGCCTTCAAGAGCATTGCCGTCGTTATCACCCGTCACATAGTCGCTCTGCTCGACGGTATAACCGAAAGCAGGCAGACCGGAAACAGGCGTACCGTAAACCACCTCGGCGTCATCCACCGTGATGTGCAGCAGGATGGAGGTGATCACAGCTTCAGCGCTCTCCTGGTTTCCGGAGGAAGCCAGCACATAATCCTGATAGCCATCCGCGTTGGTGATGACAAGCGCGCCGTCCGCGTATGCGATCGCGACGGTATTCGCTTCAGACACGTTCTTGCTGTTGAAGGTACCGGTCACCTGATCCGGATCAAGGGACAGGGTCACTTTGCCTTCATCCGCGGCCATCAGTCCGATGATCACAGCATCGCTGACCGTCAGTTCGGCCATCGCATTGCCGTCATAGGGCTTATCCGCCGCGGTGATACCGCTCTCCACATAAACGGGACGCGGTTTGATCGTCAGGTTCTTTGTTTTGTACTGCAGCGTGTAGTTGCTGGAGAAGGCCTCGACATCGCTGTAAACAGAAACAGGATACGCGTTACCGCGAACGTGCAGCAGCATCACGTCACCGCTGTTCAGCACGATCTCTTCACTGCCGTCAAGGACATAGATATATCCGTTCGCGCTCACGCTCTCGATGTAAGCGTTCTTCTCCGCCTCGGTCTCGATCGAAGCCCAGCCGGTGGCGATGATCGTATAGGCCGTATAGGCGTCAGAATCATACACATCACCGTATTTGATCGTACGGTCGCCGTCAACAGAGATCGTCAGTGTACGCGGGGTGATATTCAGCGTACCCGGTACAGTCGTGATCGTGTAGTTCGGGTTCACAGTCTCATCAACGATCGCGCGCACCTCATAGGGGCTGCCGTCCACGTTCTCACCTTCGTCTCTTTCGAAGGTGACACCCTTCAGGCTGGTGTTGGCAATGGTATTGCCGTCTTCATCCTTCACACTGTACTTCACAGCGGGATCCGTGTTGCCGTAGACCTTGGTCATCTCTCCCACAGTCAGGATCACCGGCAGAGGCAGGATCTGACCCTTGATCGTGTAGGTGTCATTGACCAGTACATAGTTATCGGCGTTTTCCAGCACACAGTCAGATACAGTCACAGCATCCGCGTCCGGAACATCCGCGCTGTTGTATACGGAGTTGCAGCTTGCCAGTTTTACAGTTTCCGCGTCCTTGAGCAGCACGCCGCTGTTCAGGTCATCCTGCACCGCGGTCAGCACATAACTGTCGCTCAGGATGTCCGCCTTATTTTCGGCAGTCGTATCCGCGGTCGTATCATACACCTTGGAAACGCCGTAGTCTTCGGCAGCAGCGATCGCAACGGGGCGCTTATTCACCTTCAGACCTTCGTGCTCCAGCACAAAGTCATAGTTGGCGCCGTCGCCGTTGTACGCCAGGGTGATATTCTGCAGCGCGGCAATATATGCCTGCTCGGAAGCATCCGGATAGCACAGGCTTTCCGCTGTCACATCCTGCGGCTGCGCGACGTCACAGATGACCGCGTAACCGTCCTTGACCGCGAAGCTGAAGGTACCGCTTACCTGTTCGGTCACATCCTGCGCGTCATCGTCAGAGCCCATGAAGCAGACTACTTCCATACTCACGTCCTGTCCGTACACAACGTCCGGCGTGGTCACCTTCACGAGGATCTCTTTTTTGATGATATCGGCAGTCGGATCGTCGACCGCTTTGATATAGTAGTTGTTCCTGTCATAACCGGTCAGCACCGCGTTCGTCAGGTCGATGATGACCTGCTTATCCGTACCGGCTTCCGCGTCTTCAAACTGACCGGAAAGACCTGTCACATACAGTTCATCGATCGAGAACTTGCCGTCCAGCGTGCAGTCGGCCACCGTGATCGTGGAACCGCCCCAGACAGTGACATCCTTCGTAGCCAGTTCCGCGTCGGTATTTCCGTCATAGATCTTATCAGAAGCGATCAGGTCCATAATGGTCACAGGACGCTTGTTGATCGTCAGATCGCTCTTATTGCAGGTGATATCAAAGTAACCGGAAGTATCTTTGCCCGCGGCATTCAGGATCATCAGTCCTTCATTGGACACAGACACTTTATATTCGCCCGCGTTGACATAGGATCCATTCGTCTCGCCGGATACGGTGAAGCCTTCGGGCAGACCTTCCGCGCCGATCTTGCTGAGGGTATGCAGGCGCAGGTCATACTCACACTCATCGCTCTCGCCGCTTCCGGCCACCGGATAAAGGGTGACAGGGCAGCGGACGATCCTGTAGTCGCAGCGGGTGTTCAGCAGTTTATAGTCCGTCGCCTGATAATTGCCTTCCTCCATAGCCTTCGCCGTCTTATCGATGGCGGCAGTCGCTCTGTAATCGGCAGGAATGAAAGGCGTGCGGTTGACTGTCAGATTCAGTTTTACATCCTCGCCGTCAACAACACCGGTATCCTCGCCGGCCTCTTCAAGCGTACCGACAAGCATATGGCTCTTGGCATCATAATAATAGAAGAAACCGGTCTCATCTTTATCGCCGCCTTCGGCAACAGACCAGACGACCGTCAGCGGACGGACCGTGATCTTGGCGTCGAAGATCGCTTCGTCAGCCGCCAGCACATAGTTGGCATGCTCGCCCGCGAGGCTCAGGCCGCTCAGCGTAACGGTGGCGGCACCTTCCACATGGGCATTGTTATAAGCGTTATCTTCGCCGACATCCAGGGTATAGTTATCAGGATCACCGGCAATGAATCCGGTAATCTTGTACCAGGTATTATTCTTCGCGTCAGCCGCTTCGATCTCTTCGATCACATCGGCAGGGACAGCTGTGGTACCGTCATACACCTTCTGGATCATGGACTGCGCGGACAGTTTCACCTGCTTCGGCTTGATCACCAGATCGGTGCTCATCACCTGATCCGCGACAGACAGACCGTCATTCAGGCTCTTCACATAGTAATACAGTGTATAGGTACCGGCATCACGCTGATTCAGTTTGGCAAGGGCTTCCGCACTGTCGATCAGTGTGCCGCCTTCGCAGGTATCCATCGGTTCATCGGATACATAGAACACATAGTCCGTACCGAAAGTGAATTCTTCCTTTTCGCACTTCACGGTATAGCCATGGTTCTTGGTGTTATCGAAGGTCTCCTCCGCGCCGATCAGGACCACATCGCTCTCGATGGGCTTGACCGTCACGGTGAATTCTTCAGATACCGCCTTCGCGGTTCTGCCGTTCAGCGGATTGACCGTTGTCACTTCCACCTGATAGGTGTACTCACCCACCTGCTGGCCGAGGGCAAACGGGATCTGCTGCTTGTCGTTGAATTCTTCGATGAGCGTCCTGGTCTCACCGTCGATCAGATACCAGCGGTAGCTCTGGATCTTGGTCTCGCCGGTGGTATCCTCGGGCAGGGTCACTTTACAGGTGAGCGGCGTGGTCTCCGTATAGTTGAACACATACTCGTCCACGCTGTCGATCACAACAGCGGCGGTATCCGGCATATGCGGACGGATCACCGCGACCAGCGCGCGATCTTTATACACATTGAAGAAGTAAGCCGGATTGTCGGACAGCGCGGTCGCGTCTTCCACAAACGCGCCTTCTTCATCGATGACAGCGTCATGGTCAAACCAGCCGACAAAATCATAGCCGGGCGCGATCTGCGCGTTCAGCACAGCCACAGCGCCGTACACAAACTGACCCGCGCCGGTCACACTGCTCTCGCCGATATCTCCGCCGTCCGTGGCAATGATATCCGCGTCCAGATTCACTTCATAGATATTAGCCGTGTAGTAATAACGCAGTGTGACAGGATACAGATAATGCAGCGTGTCATCCCCGTTCAGGTTGATGCTGCGATCCCGGATCACATTGGTATAGGAATAGGTAAAGCCGGTTTCTTCGATGGCGTAATCGCCGATCGTGATATCCTGATCATTCAGGATCTTCCTGAGTTCAATCACACCGATTAGGCGGCCATCGCTGGCACTGCCTTCCGCGGGCACACCGGTATAATAGCGGATCACATATTCACCGGATTCCGCCGTCACCTTCACAGCCGCATTGCCGTCGCCCAGGTCATTCACACCTTCGGAGACAGGCTGCTGGCTCAGGGTGTTCAGCAGCGCGGAGGGATAACCGCCGTCCACACCCTGGAAGATATGCACGATCTCCTGATCGATCACGGCGGGCTTCCACTGCGCGATCGCGTAGGCGTTGCCCTGAGGCATGTTGATGGTATAGCTTGTCACCACACCGTCGGTCATGACAGGCTTGACAACAACATCGGTATTCTCCGTTGTCGCGGTCCAGTTATCCCGGGTGGAATCGTAAGAGCAGTCATACATCTTCCAGCCGTCAAACTCGAAGCCGGGATACAGATCATTGCTCAGCACAGGCAGGGTGCGCACATCGCCCCACGGGATCCACGGGGTCACGGTCTTCGTGGGCGGAGTAGGCCGCAGCGAGGTTGCCGTAAGCGCGGGATCCTGGATCAGCGTGTAGTGGGAACGGCCCAGATAAGCCCTCACTTCCACGGGGCTGCCGATGCAGAATTCCTCCAGACGGTTGTTGGCGGAGTTGGTCAGATAATAGTTGCTGTATTCACCGCGGGTATAGGGGCTGTAGTCCAGGGTGACACGGCTGTAGGTCATGCCGGGCATTTCCAGCTTCACAGCCGCCAGAACACCGTTGAAGTAATAGGCCGTGGCGGTCTTCTTGTTCTCGAAGCCGGGAACCTCCGTCTCATAAAGCAGCACGGAAGTCACGCGGGCATCCTCGCCCTCGATCATGGACTTGGGAATATAGCGGCTTCCGTTCACCAGATTATCCGAGGGCAGCGCCATATAGATATAGCCCAGATTGACCAGTTCATGGCCGGGGCCGCCGCCGCCGTAAGGAATGAACTGCAGCGTCATGGTCACACTGCCGTCGGGCATGGTGGTCGGGCAGGAACCGGTAGACCAGTTAGCGAATCCGGCAAGTTTATAGTTGTCCAGCGCGGTCTCACCGTATGCTTCTGTGAACAGTTCACGCCAGTAGGTGTCATCCATGTCCGCGAGTCCGGCGAAGCTGGTGATATGATCATCGCCCAGCATCAGATCGGGGGTCGCGCCCAGAGGCAGGGTGAACTGCCGGGTGATCACTTCATCGGTACCGGCCTTTTCGATCCTGATGGTCAGCGTATGACGGGTGCGCATGTAATAGTACTTCGCCACCGTGTTGGGGCTGACAAACACACCGGAAGCATTCGCGCCGCCGGCAGCCTGTTCTTCGCGGGCCGGGATCTCGCCGTCCGTCACCACATCCACGCTCTTGATGCTGTAGCCGCCGATCGACTTCACATAGTCCTTGCCGGAAGCGGTGGAGAAATTATACTCCGTGCCATAGAAGCTGCTGCCGGTCACGGTGCGGGCGTTGGACAGAGAATAGGTACCGTCCAGGTTCTCCAGATAGTAGACCACCTGGTATTCCACCGTGCCGTGCACAAAGAAGCCCTCGGCTTCCACATCGAAAGCAGGCATGGTTTCAGGACGTGTTTCTTCATTATTATAGACCCAACCGTAGAAGGTGTATCCATCCTTCTCGGGCAGGGTGGTCTCCTGCGGTTCAACCGCGATCTTCGCGCCGTACACATACTCCCTGGTTTCATACACCAGAGAATCGTCACCGTTCACCTTGAAGCTGAGCTTGTAAGGCGCGCGCTTGTAGAACACGCGGATATCATTGTCGCTGGCAGTCTGCAGCGTCATGCTCGCGCCGATGGGATCATCCACACGCTCGCCGTTGATCAGCGCGTAGTCCACCACAAAGCCGGTCTTCAGCAGCAGGTTTTCCTCGCCGAAAACAACGGTATCGCCAGAGCGGCCGTGCTGGGTGATCTCATCCGCTGTATCGGGATAATCCAGCGCGTTGTCGTGTTCGATATCGATCGTCTGATAATAGTGCTTGATACTGTAGGAAGCAGCAGCGTTGGTCCACTCTGCGGTGAAGGTATGGTTGCCGTTGCCGTTGTACTTATCGCCGGGCAGATAGATATTGCCGTTGCCGTCATTCCAGCCGACGAATTCCATCTCGTCCACCTGATAGCCATGCTCGGCATCGCACACAGGCAGCGTCATGCTGGAATTCTCGCCCTTGAACACATTCTCGACGGATCCGGTCGCGTCGGGATTGCCGGGCAGGAAGCTGAGTTCGTAAATGCTCAGTGGGCCGGCGCTCACCCAGGTCTCGCCGTCGCTCGCGTGTACATACCAGGTCTTCGCGTCGCTCAGGTAGATCTCGGGGCTGACAGTCTTCTCGGGATCGATGGTATACAGATAGGTCGTCTCGCCTTCCGCGTCCAGATCATCGGCGGAAGCCGCGGTGCTGAACGCGTACTTCGTGATCCCGGCGCCGGACTTGGCCGTGAAGGTCAGCATCACTTCGCCGGCATGCTCACCCTCGGTCATGTTCTCCGCGCGCAGGCTGCCGTCCACGATCACGGGCTGCACCTTATCGGCACGGGCCGTCACGGAAACCGCGTATTCATCCTCGGCCGCGTGAATGATCAGCTGTGTGCTGAGCAGCGCGGGATCCGAGATCGCCACGTCATCTTCAGTGGACCACACATTGCCGTTGGCCTCATAGCCATCCAGCAGCACCGCGCTCACGCTGACAGATTCACCGTTGATCACGATCTGCTCCTGAACAGCTTCGCCGTCCAGTGTGATCGCGTCGATACCCTGATCCGCGATCAGCTTGATCATGACCGTCTTCTTGGTCACAGAATTTTCGGAAACATCGGAATCACGGTAGTTTTCCTGCGCTTCGCCGCCGGCGGAAAGCGCCTGCACGGTAAAATAATAATCACCGGTCACGGTATGCAGTTCATCCGTGAAATCCATGGAGGTCTTGTCCGTATCATAGGTATCGACAAGAACGAATTCTTCGCTGTCAGCGGCCTTCTTATACAGCTTCACCTGATAAGCCACTTCAACGCCCTCGGCGTTTACCTCGCTCCAGCGGGCAACACCGGGGTTGGCCATATCCCAGCGCAGCGCGATGGGCGCGGAAAGCTTGCCGTCACCAACGGTCAGCTTACCGTTCACATAGGTGATACTGTAGTTGGCGGGAACGGCGGAGGGAGAGAACACGGCATTGGACGGCACGTTGGGCACGCCGTTTTCATCCGTCTTGTTCTTCACCACACCGGTCACGGTCACGCTCTGGATCTCATCCGCGCCCTGAAGCTCACTGTCCTCGGAGAGAGACCAGTATTCATAGGAATGCTCCTGACCGTCATACAGGAAATCCTGGCTGGCAGCCTGAATGATCAGCTCGCGCTTTTCGATCGTGTAGGAGGCAGCAGGGGTCGTGGTCGTGTCATAGTTGTCGTTTTCGGGATCGATCACAGCCCACACCGTATAGGTACCGGCGTTGACAGGCGCCTTATCCAGCTCCTTGCCCTCGTTGTCGGCATAATGATAGTGGATCTTATAGGCACTCGGGAATTCCGCTTCAGGATCCGCCGGGTTATGTCCGGCGCCGATCAGGTGCGGCTGATGCGCGGTGGCGTCAAACACCCATCCGGTGATGGAGACCTCCGCCTCGGTCAGCGTAGCCTTATCGATGGTATAGTCCGCGGTCTGCGCGCCCTTATAGTTGCCGATGAATTCGATGCCGATCGCCTTATCACCGGCGTTCACCATATTCTCGGGCAGCGTGAGGGTGTAATCGGTGTCCTTCACCAGCGTAACGCCGTTGTAGGTCACGGTCACAGCCGGCAGCTTCGAGGTGCCGTCATAGGTGAATTCCTTTTCGGAAAGGGATACCTCCGCCGGTTCGGAAAGGTCCAGCTTGTCCACGGTCAGCGTACCGACGGTCACGCTGCTCTCGGAAAGCGTATAGTTGTCCGCGCTGAAGGAAGCCGTGATGTCATAATCACCGGCCTTGCCGTTGGTATCCTTGTCATATTCGCAGGTAATATCCAGCTTCAGGCCGCTCGCGGTCGCTTCGGTCTCGCCGTTCACAAAGCCTTCCAGCGTATAGGTGTATTCGGGGGCATCCTCGCCGAAGGTGATCTCCTGATCCGCCACCTTCAGGTTCAGTTCAGCCTTGTTGATGGTCACGGTGATGTCCTTCGTGTCGGTCACGGTCACGAATTCCTCGCCGTTCCACACATCCATCATGGCCTTCACCGTGATGGTCTTTGTATCGGTGCTGTCGGTGAAGGACACGGTATCCGTTTCAGAGATCACTTCTTCGGTCGCGGGATCGATCCACGCATAGCGCACATCCACACCCTTGCCGTCCGCGTAAGCAGTGATCTGCAGCGCGTTGCCGTCATAGGTCTTCTCGAACGCCGTCTTGCTTTCGGTCTCGCCGGCCTCGGTGGTCTTCACGTCCAGCGTGTTCATCTTCCAGCCGGCGTACACATCCGGCGTAGCCGCGGTGATCTGATCATCCGCCAGCGGCACCGTGCAGTCTTCATCGGTATACCAACCGGTAAATTCATATCCCAGACGGACAGGGTTCAGGCTGATGGTCTTGCTCTCGCCCTCGGGCATCAGCTCGGAGGCAGGGGTCAGCACAGAATCCTCATAATAATCATGATAGGTCACCCGATACACGTTGATCGGATCGGATGCCGTCACATTGCCGAAGTGATCCTTCGCGAAGAAGCGATAAGCGCCTTCTTCGGTCAGGGCATACTCCGCCTTGAACACCGCTTCGCCTTCATAGGAAGCGTCGCTCCACGCGGTCACATCGCCCGCGCCGCTGACGGCGGCAAAGGCATACTGCGCCACGCCGCTGTATTCATCCTTCGCTTCCGCGCGCAGGGTGTATCCGTTCTCATCGCTGCCGACAGTAAAGGCGGTCACGACAGGCGCGGACGCGTCACTATAATAGGAAGCAATTGATTCCTCAGAGGAAGCGAACCACAGCGATTCCGCGTTCGCTTCGGCCTTCACCACGATGCTGATCTTGCCGTGATGCTTTTCCGTATCCACCTCGTCCAGCACATTGATCGTGCCGTGGCTGGTCACCGTCTCCTTCAGTGCCTCGTTCTGATAAACAGCAACAGAATAGGTAAAGTCCTTTCCTTCGGTCACCGCGGAGCCGTTCACGCTCTCCGTGGTGGAAAGCGCGGCGGCGCTGTCGCTCCAGCTGATCTCCGGCACCTTCAGCGCGGCCTTGGTGATCTTCAGATAGCTCTTCCCGGCAGCGGTAAAGTGGGTCTGATCCACCTGCGTGCTGCCGTCCGGCATCACGTCATCGGAGGTATACTCCGCCATAAATTCGCAGGGCACACCGTCCGCCTTGAAATAATCCTTATTGCTCAGGGTAAAGCCGGCCTCAGCGTATTCGTCGTTCACCACAGTCAGGGCGCACAGCTCCACATAGCCTTCATCGCCGTACTTCATCCACAGCTTCGCGTCGCGCACATTCGTCATCGCGGCAGGCCAGGCCACGCGGAAGTTGACCGTCTTGCCGTAGCTCGCGGTCACGGGAGATGCCGCGCCGGTATCGATCACCTGACCGTCCACATACAGCGTATTGGCGGTCACGCGGGCGGCAGCAGCCATCACCGGCAGGTCTTCTTCGGTTTCGGGTTCGATATCGTATTCACCGGCGGCAAAAACGATCACATCGTCTTCATCCTGCGCTTCCGCCGCGGTCATGGTTTCATCAGAGATATCATTCGTGTTATCGATAACGGGGGTATTATCGCTTTCCACATTGGTTTCGTCATCAACAGGAGTTTCGGAAATGACCTCGATCTCATCCGCGATCACTTCCAGCGCGGGCAGACGGATGCCTTCCACGCGCGCGGCGTTTTCGCTGATCAGCTGTTCGGTCAACGCCTGCGTCTCCGCGGCATCCAGTGCCGTGATCACACGCGCCTGCACAAAGGCCGTCGCGGCCTTGCCTTCATCGGTGAAGGAAAGAAGCAGCCAATCCTGCGCGGGATCATTCTGCTTCGCGGCGATCACAGCCCAGGCATAGCCTGTGCTCTGCACCGTGCGCATCGGGCCCTTTCCGGCGGCGGTGTACAGACGGGCGCCCACGGGCACCTCCACATAACCGCGCTCAAAGTGGACCGCGGGCGCTTCCTCGCCCTCGGCCTCATCGGCGGTCACGTTCTCACCTTCACCGGCAGTTTTCTCACCGGCTTCCGCGTCCGGCGTTGCGGTCTGCGCTTCATCTTCAGCATCAGCCGTTTCCGTCAGGACGGCGTCATTGCCATCGGCAGCCGTATCTGTCACGGCGTCATCCGCCGCGTCAGCATCGGCACCGGTCACAGCATCCGCGTCCGCTTCTCCTTCCGCGTCAGTCTGATCGGCCTTTCCGCCGACAGCTTCATTCACCGCGTCCTCCACAGGCGCGGGAGCGATGCTCGCATCCTCCTCCGCCCCGGTCTGCGCGGCTTCCACAGACGTCACCTGCTCCACCACCGGGATGGGCATGTCTGTCTCCTCTGCGAATACATGGACGGGCACATTGCTCATCACCAGCACCACAGACATCAGCATTGCAAGAAATCTTTTTTTCATTGCGATACCCCCGAAAAAAGTTAGTTTCACCGGATCATAAATCCCGGCCTTCCCTGCCATGTCACAGCAACGCTTCACGGCGTCCGTTCCGTTACATCGCCGCTTTCACAACCGGTTTTCGTGTAACTGACAGGCGGAGATTCCTCCCTTTCAGATGGCGATTCTTTTTCTGTTTTGTTACAAAATCAGTTCGCGTTCCTTAAAAAAGGATAGAATTCTCCAACCATATTCTATCATATTATCAAAAAAACGCAAGTATTTCTTGTATTTTCGTGCCCGTTACATTCCATTAATATAAGAAACATTTGTCACATTTCATCCGATATCTTTCTCTTTTTCGTAATGATTACATTCCCGCCCGGAACCTTCCCCCTACCTGATATAGTGTAGTTTTCATCAGACAACGCCACAGAATGTAACACTGAGCCATTAGGTCAAGAGGTTTTAGCCTGTTTTTTTGACGGCTTTTACAGAATCAATGCATGATGTTGGTTTTCTTCGCGCAATCCGCAAGAACCAGTTTGAAAACCTTGTCATTCATCGTCTGTTTACCCTTGTTGGCGAAGTGGAAGTTCACCAAGTAAGTGGTCCTGCCACTCTTGACCTCAATGTCGGGTGCACGGGTCTGCTCAGTCTTTTCAAAAGTCATGTAAATCACCTCCTTTTTCGTTTCTGTGTTTCTCACTTCACAGAGAAGCGCTTGGTAGTGCTCCGAACCACGTACATGTCCAGCACATCCGGATCGAAGTCCTTCTTCATGGCAGCGGTATCCAGTCGGGTGGTCTCGACGGCCTTGTAGGTCACAGCATGGTCACCGGCGATCAT
>CALCTW010000015.1 GCA_937907055.1 uncultured Clostridia bacterium
AGCAGCAGGTGGAATACCTCAAGGAGGCAACAAAGCTGGTGGCCTCCTTCCCCGGAAGTGTGGAAAGACAGGTCTACGCCATCCGGGTGGCGGAGACGGCAGGCGTCAGCCGGGACGCGGTAATAAAGGAAGTGGAGCAGCTGCGCAAGCGCATGATCTCTTCCGCCCGACGCACCACAGAGCATCAGGCCGTCAAAGCAGTGGACGCCACCCGTCCCACCGCCGGAGGGCCGCGATACACCTCCCCCGATTCGGCTGCCGCTGAAGAGGGCATTGTGAGGCTGCTCTATCTGGAGCCTGCACTGGAAAAGCAGGCATCTGAAGCCATAAAGCCCGAGGAATTCACCTCCCCCGAGCTCAGGCATCTTTATGAAGTCATCTCTTTCTTTATCCGTGACGGACGCGCGATGAACACGACCGTACTTTCGGAGGACCTGCCCGGTGACGAAGTCAGCCTGCTGGTCAGCCTGCTGAGCAAACCGGAAGATCTCTCCCGCGCGGCGGACACGATGAAGGATTATATCAGCATGGTGAAGGCATGCGCAGGGCGCGCTGCCCCGGTGACCGATCTGAGGGCACTGGCCATGCAAAAGCAGAACGATGGGAAAGGATACAAACAATGAGCGAAAAGAAGCAATTTAACGATGAGGAACTCTATTCCGGCATGAGCGCCAAAGAGCTGGAAGAGGCAACAAAAGCATTTCTTGCCGAGCACGCCGACGAACTCCCCCCCGAAGATGAAGCCGCTGAAGACGCCGCTGCCCCTGCTGTGGAGGAAAAAGCCGGAGAGGATAAATCCGCCAAAGCGAAAAAGTCGGGCAAGGCCGCTGCAAAAACACCGGAAGAACAGCTGGAAAACCTGAAGGAAACGCTGTCCGCCGAGTATGTGGAGCCCGTATTCAGCTTCACCAAGACCGCGTACGGCACGGACGTCATCGTCATTGAGGAAAACGGGGACTGTAGCTATGATTATGTGGAATATGTCACGATCTACGAGGGCTATTTCATCAGTCTGGGCATCCTGACCGACACGCCCATCACCGAGGCTGAAATGGAGACCGCGCTCACGCTGCTGAGCGATATGTGGATCGTTCCCGTAAACTGATCTTCAAACAGACAATGGCATAAACCAAAAGGCTGTTGCACAAGCCCAATAAAAAAGACAGAGCGTCAGAAAGAAAAAAGCAAGACGCTCTGTTTTTATGTGTCATGTAATGATCATGCAAAGACTCATTTGGGAGGCCGTTGATTCCCCCGCCCGCGCACACGCGCGGCACAGATAAAAGCAAAGACAGGACGCGCTGGTCTCGCATCCTGTCTTTCTATTGTCACTTGCAGGAGATATGGTGGATTTTCATTCAAACATTTATCAGACATTCACGAAGGCCTTGACAACATAACCGACATTACCGTTGCCGTCGATGACCTCATAGAAGGTCTTGCTCTCGCCGATGACGCTGAGCACCTGACCCTGATGGAGACGGGCGATCACATTAGCGTCGCAGTTCGGACGGGTGCGAAGGTTGACATAACCGGAACCGGCGTTGGTAGGAGCAACGCGGACATTGAAGGCATTGACGAAGTGAATGGTCTGGGCCGCACGGGCGGGATCGGAAGTGGTGACGAACTTTCTGGCAACATAGCCGGTCACATCCTTGCCGCTGATGCGGGCAGTGACCTTATCCCATTCGGAATTGACATGGCTGACAAGCGTCACGGGGTAACCCTGACCCAGTTCCTTGATCACGGAAGCCTTGGTGTTGGGAGCAGTGCGGAAATTGAGGTGTCCGCCCTTTTCAGTATTCACGAACATCTGAACACCCTGGGCAGAAGCTACAGTCACGGGCACGATCGCAAGGATCAGAAGCATCATAGCAACCATCATAACAGCCAGTTTTTTCATTGTAATTTCCTCCTCGCCCATTGGGCGTTCTTCTTTCTTCTGTCAGGTCCTTTTCCCTCCTGACAGTGCCTATTATAGGAGAACGGGACGCGGAAATGAATATCGATCACGGATCGATTACGTATAGCGCGCGTATAATATGTTTTCATTTTCGTTTAAAATAACAGCCCCGTCCGCAAACACGGACAGGGCTGTATGAAAGAAGACAGGCGGCGCCGGAGCCGCGGAAGGCAGAAACGATCAGAATGGAACGGAGACCAGCGCGGCCGCGATGCCGTCATGATCGTGATCGAGGGTGTGATAAGGGAAACGGGCTTTGAGCGCGTCGGGGGCATTGCCCATCAGCACGGGATAAGCGACCGCGGAGAGCATGGCGGTATCATTGAACTGATCACCAAAGGCGCAGGCGCGCGACAGCGGGATGCCCTTCTTTTCACAATAAAGACGAACGCCCGTGCCCTTATCCACACCGGCAGGATTGACCTAAACCAGAAAGGATGAGGAACAGGTGACCTGACAGGCCGGAAACGCCGCGGAAACAGCGGAGCGGACATAATCCGCCTGACCGGGATCGCAGATGAGGAGGAACTTGCAGACAGGTTCAACGGAGGAGAAGGAAGGATCGGATACCTGCCGCGGTACCGCGCCGGTGACGCGCGCTTCGCGAAGGACACGCGGATCGGACGGATCGGGCGTGTACCAGTGAGAAGGCGTGTAGGCGTTCCAGACGCAGGGAAGGCCGGAGGAAGACATGAAGGCGGCGATCTGCCCGGCGAGAGAAGCCGGCATGCCCTTCATGAAAAGCAGTTCTCCTCCCTGACCGTACACCGCGCCGCCGCCCAAAGTGATGAGATCACAGGAAAGCTGATAGCGACGCGCGATGGGCAGGATGCCATCCCGGCTGCGGGAGGAGCAGAGCACCAGATCACGCCCGGAAGCCGTCCACGAACGGAGGGCGGACAGGGTGCGCGGCGTGATCTGCCCCGAAGAGGAGAGGAGCGTGCCGTCAATATCCGAAAAAAGGACCCGGCAGGAAGAAAGATCAGGAAGCATAGACCCTCCGGAAAAATGAAAGGCCCGGTCAAGGGAGCACCTGTACCAGGCCGGAATAAAGACAGAACAGAATGAGAAAAATCACAGTTCCTGATCGACAAAGGCCAGCATGAGATCGAGCGCGGAAGACATATCGCGCATATCGATGGTCTCACAGGCGGAATGGACATAACGGCAGGGGATGGAGAGCGTGCAGGTGGGCACACCCGCGCGGGAATGCTGGATGGCCGCGCCGTCCGTGCCGCCGAATGGCAGGACCTCGCATTGGTAGGGAATGTGATTCTCCCGCGCGCAATGAATGAGCGCGTCCCGGATGACGGGAGAAGAGATCATCATGCTGTCCATGAACTTGATGGCCACGCCGTCCCCCAGACGAACGGAGGGGATGCGGGTCTCCGGGGTATCGCCCCAGGCCGTGACATCCAGACCGATGCCGATATCCGGCTGAACGGAATAGGCCGCGACCTCCGCGCCGCGGACACCGACCTCCTCCTGCGTGGAGAAGACGGCGACGATGGTATTGCGCGGATTATCCGCGCGGAGGAGCAGCTCTGCTAACAGGGCGCAGGCGCAGCGGTCATCCATGGCCGGCGCGGACACACGGTGCGCGCCGAGCTGCGCGATATGGGGCGCGTAAACACAGACATCGCCGAGCGAGATCATCTGCAGGGCCTCGCGGCGGTCCTGCGCGCCGATATCGACGAACAGATCATTGATCTGCGGCTTGCCCTCCTTGACGGGCTGCGCGATGACAACGCCCTGCACGCCATTGCCGAAAACAACATGACGGGCGGTATTGAAATCCGCCCCGATGCCGCCGACACGGGCCACACGCAGGTAGCCTTCCTTTTCAACATCGGTGACGACCAGACCGATATGATCCATATGCGCGGAGAACATGATGATCTTGCCATCCTCCGCGCCCTTCTTTTCCATGATGAGGTTACCCATGGCATCGCGGCGGACGGTGACATTGACCGGAGCCAGCAATTCGCAGATACGGGCCGCGACCGCTTCCTCGCGGCCGGAGGGACCATAGACGGACAGGAGAGAAAAAAGTGTATCTTTCAGCATAAGATGCCTCCACATTCAGAATGATATCTATCAGAAGCGGTACCGGGCTTAACTGTTTTCAAGGAAGGTGCGGATGAGCAGATACTGCGCGTTGATATCGGAAAGGCGCGCCACCGAGGACGGGCCGTGGATATAACGGCAGGGCACGGAAAGCACACAGACGCTGCCGCCCTCCGCGACACGCTGGAACGCGCGCGCGTCATTGGCCCCGGTGACACCGCTCTTGATCTGGTAGGGAACCTCAAAGCTTTCGCCCAGATCGACCAGACGATTGAACAGATCCTGATCGGCAATGGTGGTGAGATCCATGAAGCTGATGCCCACGCCCCTGCCCAGCCGGATGACCTGCTGTGTTTCCGGCACACAGCCCAGATCATTGGCCGCTGTGCCCTCCAGCACGATGGTCTGCGCGGAAGCGGCATCCCAGGCGGCCCCGAAGGCGCCGCGGCTGCCAACCTCCTCCTGACAGGTGAAAACATAGGTGACATCACAGGGATAGCGCTTCTTCATGAGGCGGAGCATATTGTAGCAGCCCACACGGTCATCCAGCGCCTTGGAGACGACACAATCCTCCCCGTAGGTCTCATAAACGGCATCGAAATAGAAATAAGTTCCCTCCGGGCAGCGGTCAAGGGCCTCCTTACGATCCGCCGCGCCGATATCGATGTAGAGATGATCAAAATCAAGGACGCGCTTTTTGTCTTCCTCTGTTTGCAGGTGACGCGCCATGGCACCGATGACGCCCCTGAGGCCGCTGTCCCCCGCCACGACATGCTTGCTGACACAGACACGGGGATCCATGCCGCCGACCGGCAGGAACCGGAGCAGACCCTCTTCTGTGGCTCCCCAGATGACGAAGCCGACTTCATCCATGTGCGCGCAGAGCACGACCTGCTGGGTATCATGCCGGGTGCCGTGCTTGAAGGCGACGACATTGCCCATTTTATCGATGGTGACGGCATCGCAGCATTCACGGGCTTCCTCCAGAATGGCGGCACGGACCGCGCGCTCATCCCCGGAAAGACCATTGAGTTCACATAAAGTTTTCAGATCCATAGGCTTTCCTCCCAGGTGGAATCGATGGCACGGAGATAGTGCGTGAGCAGGCGCGCGCCATCCTCCAGCACGCGCGTATCGGCGACCTCAACATGCGTGTGCATGTAGCGGAGCGGTAATTCAAACAAAACCGTGGGGATGCCGCCGCGCACGATGGACACAAAATCCGCGTCGGTAAAAGTCTGCCGCGCGCGGACAGAGGGCTGTAGGCGGATATTCTGCTGCCTGGCCACTTCGGTAAGTTTGGCGCGCATGAAGGGATTGATGAAGGGGCCCATCGTGGCGACCAGAGCGGAAAGATCGAATGTCATCTTCTCCGGCGCGCCGGGCGTGACCGCGTGGCAGACATCGAACGCGACACACAGATCCGGATCGATGCCGAAGCAGGCCGCGGACGCGCCGTGACTGCCGATCTCCTCCTGTGTGGAGGCAACGAACCACAGATCGGCCTCATGCCGCATCTCCCCCAGCGCCTCGCAGGCCTTGAGCATCATGGCCACACAGGCGCGGTCATCACAGGTCTTGACCGAAATACGGTGATTGAGAAGCTCAGTGTAATGATGCTCGAGGCAGACGGTATCGCCCACCTGTACGAGCGTACGGACTTTTTCGGCATCCATGCCCAGATCGATATAGAGATTATCAAAGGTGTAATTGACTTCGCGTTCCTTCGCGTCCATCAGGTGCGGCGCTTTGGCGCCGACTACGCCCATGAGGGGCTGTGTGCCGTACACGCGCACGCGCATGCCGGGCAGAATGCGGGGATCCACCCCGCCGACCGGAGCCGTGCGGAGGCAGCCGTCCTCCTCAATGGCGCTGACCATCATGCCGATCTCATCGATGTGCGCGAAAACAGCCACGCGGGGGCCGGAACCCTTTTTGTGCGCGATGACGTTATTCATGCAGTCAATGCTCACCTCATCGCACAGGGGCGCGAAACAATCGCGGACATATTCCGCGATCCTGCGTTCATTGCCGGTAACGCCGGGGATCACGGTTGCCTTTCGCAGAAATTCTGTCATTTGCATACGGCTTTTCTCCCGATTATTTTGATGCACACATTATAACGGAGATACAGAGGAAAGGCAAGCAAACACTTGAAAAATAAGGGGTTTTGGGGGATAATCAAAAAGAAGCGCGGAAGGAAAAACCGCTTCCGCGCGGGAAGAGGAAGCCATGATCTACGTATTATCACTGACACCGTGCATCGACCGCACGGTGAGCTGTGAGCATTTTGACCTGATGAAAAGCAACCGCGTGACCCCCACGCGGCAGGACCTGGGCGGCAAGGGCGTGAACTGTGCCCGGACGATCCGGGCCATGGGCGGCGAGGTGACGCTGCTGGGCACCGATTTTAACGGCGCGGTAAGCCGCGCGATGGCCGCTGAAATGCCCTGTTTTCTGACCGAAACCGGGCTTGATATGCGCGTGAACACCAAAATATTTGACAAGAGCCTGATGAAGACCATTGAGGTGAACGAGCGCGCGGTGCCACTGACCGAATGTGTGCTGGAAAGCGTGCTGCAGAACACCAAGGCGCGGCTGCAAAGCGGGGATACGCTGGTGCTGTGCGGCAGCCTGCCCACCGGCGCGGACGCGGATACCTACGCGCGTTTTGCCGGCGCCGCGAACGAAAAGGGCGCGAATGTGCTGGCGGACTGCAGTGGAGACGCGCTGAAAACGGTGATCCGGGAAAAAGTGAAGCTGATCAAGCCCAACCGCAATGAAATGGACGAGCTGTGCGGCGAGGACGATGCCGCCGATTATGCCGAAAAGTGCCGCGCGCTGATCGAAAAAAGCGGCGTGGAGGGCGTGCTGCTCTCGCTGGGCAAGGACGGCTCCATGCTGGTGACCGGAAACGAAGTGATCACCTGCCCTCCGCCGGATGTGACGGTGCGGGGCGATATCGGCGCGGGCGACGCGATGACGGCAGCCGCCGCGCTGTGCCTGAGCCGCGGAACGGACGGGTTGACGATGATCCGCTATGCCTCCGCCGCGGCCGGCGCCGTGCTGGAAAAGGAGGGCACTCAGGCCCCCGACAAAGAGGACGTGGAAAGGATCTATCAGACATACCTGAAATGATCCGAGGCCAATATTCCAAGAAAGAAGGATGGACCGGATGGGTTCTGTTTTCAATGAGATCCAAGAGAAATTTCCTGTAAGGAACAGCCCGGAGCAAAAAAGCGCCTTCCGCGCGTGGGCGCGCGAAACGGCATCCGCGGCCGGATGGGACGCGAAGACGGAGACACTGGGCAAGCACGATAACATTGTGATCGGCGACCCTGAGACCGCCAAGGTGATCATGACCGCGCACTACGATACCCCGAAGACCGCGATCTTCCCCAACCTGATGCTGCCGACCAGCAGGATCCTGTTCCTTGCCTATCAGATAGGCGTGGTGCTTGTGATCCTGATCCCGGCGATCGCCGCCGCCTTCGCGGCACGGGATCTGCTGCAGTTGGATATGCGGGATCCGATGAGCCCGATCAAGATGCTGATCCCTTATCTTGTAGTGTATTTAGGACTGTTCGTGCTGGGTTTTAAGACCTTCACCAACCGGCACAACGCCAATGACAACACCAGCGGCACCGCCGCCGTGCTGGAGACCGCGCTGAGCCTGCCGGAGGATACACGAAATAAGGCTGCCTTCATCCTGTTTGACGATGAGGAAAAGGGCAAGCTGGGCAGCAAGGCCTTCGCGAAAGAACACGCGGAGATCAAAAGAAACACCCTTGTGCTGAACTTTGACTGTGTGGGCTATGGCGACAACTTTCTGATGATCTATAAGGAAAACTGTGAAAACACCGCGGCGTTTGAGACGATCCGTTCAGCCTTCCTTCAAACACCGAACGCCGCCGCCGTCAATGACAAAACGGGCCACGCGAATTCCGACCAGACCAACTTTGACCGCGGCATCGCGGTCGTAGCCTGCAAAAAGAGCAAGCGCGGCGTGATGTATGTGGATAAGATCCACACAAACCGTGACACGGCGGTGAACGAAGAAAATATCCACATTCTGCGTGACACCGCCCTGAAAATGATCGAAAAACTGTAAAAATGATATGTAAAAACGCTCCTGTTATTCACAGAAGCGTTTTTATATACCCTATTCATCTCCATCCCCGTCGTTTCCTTCCTTCGGCACGAGCCGAAGGCCGAGGCGGCTGTCAGTACGGGATGGATTTTTCGTTCCCGGCTAAGCTGTACGGAGGGAGGCGTAGCAGCGCTACGTTGACCGAAGCAAGGCACAGGCGAGGCGCGAAAGGCGCCTGTTATGTCCATGCCGAGGCCTGAGGCGAGTGCTTTAAGAAT